>DRJC01000167.1 GCA_011052365.1 Ignavibacteria bacterium | reverse complement strand
TGTTACAAAAATCAAAGAAAAAATATTATAACGATGATGTTGTAACATACGGGTATAGCAGGGGAATTGAAACAGTTGAGTATGTAAGGGATATTCTAGAATTATATGATCATTACAAACAGTTTATAAGTGCAAAGGGAAGCTTGAACAAACATTTGGCAACAAGTACTTTTTAAAAATCACAAGTAACAAAATCCCTAAATAAAAATCTTAACAATAAGTCGGTTAATTTTTTTAATATTGGGAAACTCATTTTAGGTATATATTGGACAATACAGAAAGTAAAGAAAATCAATTTAAATTAATAATCTTTCCTTTATCCTTTTTGGCTTTAATATGGTTGATCCAATTTGCACAGTATTTCTTTTCACTTCATCTTGCTAAATATGGATTACTTCCCCAGACTACCGAAGGACTTATGGGTATTTTTACAGCACCTTTAATTCATGCCGGTTTCAATCATATATTTTCGAACTCAATCCCCCTACTGTTTTTAGGATGCGGTATATTTTATTTTTATAAAGAAGCCGCTTACAAAGTGTTTTTTATGTCTTACTTGATTCCGGGAATATTTGTTTGGTTTATTGGGAGGGAATCTTATCACATTGGTTCTAGTGGATTAGTTTACGGGTATGTAACTTTTCTATTTTTTAGCGGCATTATCAGAAGAGACAACAGAGCAATTGCTTTGGCATTAATCGTAACATTTTTATACGGAGGTCTAATCTGGGGAGTTCTGCCTTTAAGCAGAGAGATATCGTGGGAGTATCATTTGTTTGGTGCATTGACGGGAATTTTTGCCGCAATAATTTTCAGAAAATCAGATCCTATGAAAAAGTATGATTGGGAAGATGAAGAAGATGAAGATGAATTAGAACAAACAGAAAATCATTTATAAAATAACATTAAACAAAATAGAAAATCCGGCTGCAAATAATCCAAAACCAATTAATCTTTTTAATGTTTTTTCGGATAATTTTAAATTTAAATGATTTCCTAAAAAAGCTCCCAGAATAAAGCCGACGATAATAGGGATGCTGTAAAGGAAATTTATATGTCCCAAATAAAATTGACTTAAACTTCCTGCCAAACTGGTAAAAATAATCATAAACAATGCAGTTGCTGATGCTGTTGAAGGGGGTATATTAAACACATTAACCATAATCGGAGTTTTAAGAAATCCTCCCCCAATACCAAACAGACCGGAAATGATCCCGGCTACCAATCCAAATATTCCGGTTAATAAATAACTCATTCTGTATTGTATGCTACCGGTCGTTCTAGAGATAGCAGGGTTAAGTTTATTAAGTCTTTTAAATATTTCCAACCTGTTGTCTTGTTCTTTGTAGTGCTTTGTTTTTTTAAACATGCTGACACCTACCAAGCCAACAAATAAAGCAAACACAATTTCCAAAACGTTCAGGGCAAGAACAGAAGTTAAATACGCACCGAGAATCGTACCTAAAACGGTTGGGATTTCAAGCGTGATACCCGCCTTGTAATCAATTTTTTTTCTTTTATAGTTAAAGTAAGATGAAATAAGTGAGCCGGGAAATAAAGCCAAAATAACAGAACCGACAGCAATGTTTATTGGTAAATTAAAACCAATAACCAAAATGGGAATCATAAATATACCACCTCCGAAACCGACAATTGTACCGAAGGCAGCAAATAATGAAGCCAATAATAATATTAAAATGAATTCCATGAAGGCAATAAATCGAAAAAAAAATTGTAGTATTAAATTACTTAAAAGTTATAAAATATAAAATTTTTACTTTTAAGAACAATTTATTCAAAACTTGTTGAATTTATAGACAATGAAAAGAAAAGGCTTAAAAACGGCTCTAAATCCAAATATTTGTTTGGTATATTTTTAGACAATATGTATATTTAAAATTAAATTAATTAGAGAAAACTTAATATTATGGAAAGAAAGAAAGTAACAATTGACGGAAACGAAGCTGCAGCATATACAGCTTATCATATTAACGAAGTAATAGCAATCTATCCTATCACACCATCATCAAATATGGGCGAATGGTCGGATGCTTGGTCCGCTAAGAGAGAAAAAAATATATGGAATGACATACCTACTGTAACGGAAATGCAAAGTGAAGGCGGTGCTTCCGGTGCAGTACACGGTGCTTTACAAACAGGAGCTTTAACAACAACATTTACATCGTCACAGGGTTTATTGTTGATGATACCCAATATGTTTAAAATTGCGGGTGAATTAACATCTGCTGTATTCAACGTAGCAGCAAGGTCAATTGCCGCCCAGGCATTATCTATTTTCGGAGATCATAGTGATGTAATGACTGCAAGATCAACAGGCTTTGCAATGTTGTCTTCTAACTCTGTTCAGGAGATAATGGACTTTGCCTTAATTGCTCAAGCAGCAACATTAGAGGCAAGGATACCTTTCGTTCACTTCTTCGATGGATTCAGATCATCACACGAAGTGAAAAAAATTGAACAACTTACACTTGATGATATGCGTGCGATGATAGACGATGACCTGGTTTTAGCCCATAGAGGAAGAGCCTTAAGCCCGGATAATCCATTTATAAGAGGTACCTCACAAAATCCTGATGTTTATTTTCAGGCAAGGGAATCGGTAAATCCTTACTATTTAAAATGCCCTGATATTGTTCAAAAGCAGATGGATAAATTTGCAAAGATAGTAGGAAGACAATACCATCTATTTGATTATGTTGGTGCGCCTGATGCTGATAGGGTAATTATTATTATGGGTTCGGGTGCGGAAGCTGCGGAAGAAACTGTTGATTATCTTACCTCTCAACAAGAGAAAGTCGGTTTGCTGAAAGTACGGTTATACAGACCTTTTTCGATTGAACATTTTATAAATGCTTTACCAAAAACCGTAAAAACTTTATCTGTTTTAGATAGGACAAAAGAACCGGGCGCTTCCGGCGAACCGATGTACTTGGATATAGTAAATGCTATCTCAGAAAGGTTTATGGATGGGACACTTCCTTTTACTTATCCAAAAATTATCGGTGGCAGATATGGATTGTCATCAAAAGAATTTACCCCTGCTATGATTAAAGGCATTTATGCTGAAATGAAAAAGGAAACTCCTAAAAATCATTTTACGATTGGTATTGTTGATGATGTTACAAATACCAGCTTAGATTATGATCCCGAATTTTCAATTGAATCCAGTGAAACATTTAGAGGTAAATTTTATGGATTGGGCGCTGACGGAACTGTCGGTGCGAATAAAAACTCAATAAAAATTATCGGTGAAGGAACAGATTATTATGCTCAGGGTTATTTTGTTTATGATTCAAAGAAATCGGGTTCCACAACAATATCTCATTTAAGATTTGGTCCGAAGGAAATAAAATCAACATACCTTATTAATAAAGCCAATTTTATCGCCTGTCATCAGCAAGTATTTTTAGAAACGTTTGACATGCTTGAAGATGCAGTGGAAGGTGCAACGTTTCTTTTAAACACTCATTTGTCAAAAGAAAAAGTATGGGACTCATTACCTAAAAAGGTACAGGAAGACTTGATTGAAAAAAAGATGAACCTATACATTATTGATGCCTATAAGGTTGCACACGCAACAGGAATGGGTGCAAGAATAAATACAATTATGCAAACCTGCTTCTTTGCAATTTCAAATATATTTGAAAAAGACAAAGCTATTGAAATGATAAAAGATTCAATAAAGAAAACCTACGGTGCAAAGGGTGAAAAAATTGTGGAAATGAATTTTGCCGCTGTAGATCAAACACTTGATAATTTATTTAAAGTTGAAGTACCAAAAGAAGTTACAAGTAAAAAGGAAATGAAGCCACCGGTTTCTGAAAAAGCTCCTGAATTTGTAAGAAAAGTTACCGCCAAAATGATTGCAGGCAAAGGAGATACCTTACCTGTTAGCCAACTGCCTGTTGATGGAACTTACGTATCGGGAACAACACAATGGGAAAAAAGAAATATCGGTTTAGAGGTTCCTGTTTGGGACATGGATATTTGTATTCAATGTAACAAGTGCGTTGTTGTTTGTCCCCACGCTACTATAAGAGCAAAAGTTTACGAAGAAGATCAATTAAAAGATGCTCCAAAAGATTTTAAATACACAAAGTTCAAAGCTAAAGATTACGGGGAAAATCTTTTGTATTCACTTCAGGTTGCAGTTGAAGATTGTACGGGCTGCGGAATCTGTGTGGATGTTTGTCCTGCAAAGAACAAAAGCGAAACACGCCTGAAAGCTATAAATATGGAAGAACAAATGCCTTTGAGAGAAAAGGAAAGAGAAAATTGGGATTTCTTCTTATCCATTCCGGAACTTGACAGAACAAAAGTTAATTTAACCAGGGTTAAAGATTCACAGTTCTTAGAACCGTTGTTTGAATTTTCAAGTGCTTGTTTAGGTTGCGGTGAAACACCATATATAAAACTTGTCAGCCAGTTATTTGGCGACAGAACTATTGTGGCAAATGCAACAGGATGTTCATCAATTTACGGAGGAAATCTACCAACCACACCCTGGTCTGTTAACAAAGAAGGCAGAGGACCTGCTTGGAATAACTCTTTGTTTGAAGATAACGCTGAGTTTGGTCTTGGTTTTAGATTGGCAATTGATAAACACCAAGAACACGCAAAAACATTACTAACTACATTGTCAAATGAAATAGGTGATGATCTAATTAGTAATATTCTGAATAATCAACAAAAGGACGAAGCGGATATTTATGAACAGCGCGGGTATGTTGATGCTTTAAATAATAAACTAAATGAATTGCTTAAAGATTCTTCAAAGGATAGAACTGCCGATATAAAACAGCTTTTATCTCTTGCAAATTATTTGGTTAAAAAATCTGTTTGGATTATGGGCGGCGACGGATGGGCTTATGACATAGGTTATGGCGGGTTAGATCACGTAATAGCTTCAGGTAAAAATGTAAATATTCTTGTACTTGACACAGAAGTTTATTCTAATACCGGCGGACAGATGTCCAAAGCAACACCAAGGGCTGCAGTTGCAAAATTTGCTTCAGCAGGTAAACCGGTTGCCAAAAAAGATTTGGGAATGATGGCAATATCTTACGGTAGTGTTTATGTTGCTAAAGTTGCTCTTGGAGCAAACGACACACAAACAGTAAGGGCATTCTTAGAGGCAGAAGCATACGACGGTCCTTCATTAATAATTGCATACAGCCATTGTATTGCACACGGAATAAATATGGGACTTGCAATGCATAACCAAAAAGCTGCTGTAGATTCCGGTTATTGGCAATTATACAGATATAATCCTGATTTGGAAAAGAAGGGTAAAAATCCTTTCAAACTTGAATCAAAAGGATTGAAGATACCTCTTAAAGATTATGCATATATGGAAACAAGGTATAAAATGCTTACAAAGTCTCATCCCGAAAGAGCAAAAAGATTAATGAAAGAAGCTCAAAGAGATGTGGAAGAAAAATGGAATATATACGAGCAGTTAAACTCTTTTGAACCCCTTAAAATTGAAGAAGAAGAAAAGAAACAGGAAAATGAATAAAATCAGTTAGCTAACGGAAACGAGGTAATAAGATGAAATTAGAAACTAAATATTTAGGTATGGATTTAATAAACCCGGTTATTCCTTCCGCCGGGCCCTTATCGAGAGAAATTGATAACATAAAAAAAATGGAAGATTCTGAAGCTGCCGCAGTTGTCCTTTATTCATTGTTTGAAGAACAGATTGAACATGAATCTTTAGAACTTCATCATTACACATCGCACCATGCAGATAGTCACGCTGAGGCAACAAACTATTTTCCTGAAATGGAAGATTATGTTACAGGTCCCGAGGAATATTTGGAACACATAAAAAAAGCTAAAGATGCTGTGGATATTCCTATAATTGCAAGCTTAAACGGAAAATCTTTGGGCGGATGGACAGAATACGCAAAAAAAATTGAGCAGGCTGGAGCAGATGCATTAGAATTGAATATATATAAAATTGCTGCCGATATAAATCAAAGCGGCAGTGATGTTGAAAATATGTATGTAGACATTGTAAAGGAAGTTACTAACAATGTTAAAATTCCTGTTGCAGTTAAACTTTCTCCTTATTTTAGCTCAATGAGTTGGATGGCAAATAAAATAGTAGAAGCCGGTGCAAGCGGACTTGTACTTTTTAACAGATTTTATCAGCCGGATATTGATTTAGAAAAATTAGAAGTTGTTCCCGATGTTGTTCTAAGTAACCCTGAAATGATTAGGCTAAGACTAAGGTGGATTGCTATTCTACACGATAATATTAAAGCTGACTTAGCCGCTACAGGCGGAGTTTATTCCGAGGAAGATATTCTAAAATTAATAATGGCAGGCGCTCAAGTAACTCAGATGTTAGCTGCATTATTGAAGCACGGAATTGAACATATAAAGACCGTCTTAACAAAACTTATTTACTGGGGTGAAGAACATGAATATGAATCACTTGATCAAATGAGAGGAAGTATTTGTTATAAAAATGTTTCCGATCCTTCTCAATTTGAAAGAGCAAATTATATGAATGTATTAAACTCATATAAATAGAGCTATCTCTCCAAAGCCGTTGCAGGGTTTGGTAATTATATAAACGTTTATAAAGTTATCCTCACTTTTTAGATCTGATCATTTCTTGCAATAGTTTTTTACTTGTTAAGTGCTTTTTATCACAACTATTTTATTTCTTTTTCTTTTGTTTTGTTAATGCATATATTTATTCAATCTTTTAGCCGGAGGATATTTTGAGTAATATAATTGAAAAAGCAAAAGAATATGTCACAGAATATCTAACAAATAATTTAAGTACAGATTATAACTATCACTGTATTAATCATACTTTTGAGGTAGTAAAAAATACAGAAGAGTTAGGTAGAGGTTCATTCTTATCGGAAAAAGAATTTGATATAGTAGTACTTGCCGCCTGGTTTCATGATGTGGGATATAGTAAAGGAGGCAATGAGCATGAAAAAATAAGTATTGATATTGCCGAAAAATTTTTAATTGCTAATAATTTTTTAATTGAAGATATTGAACAGGTTAAAAAATGTATTGATGCAACAGAGTTATCCAGTATTCCAAATTCTCTTTTAGAAAAGATTTTATCGGACTCCGATATTCTACATATTGGTAAAAAAGATTATTTAGAAAAGTCTGAACTGTTACGCCAAGAATTTAAAAAGAATCAAAATAAAAATTATTCTGATGATGAATGGATAAAGGAAAATATAAAGTTTTTAACAGAACATAATTTTTATACAAAATATGCAAAAAATAATTATGGACCTCAAAGAATGAAAAACATAGAGAAATTAAAAAATCAATTAAATAAATTAATTGGAAAGGATTAGTATTATGGATGAAAAAGAAAATGTTCAAAATAATATTGAGACAGAGGGTAAGCATAAAAAGAAAAATAAAACCGACCGGGGCATTGAAACTTTATTCAGAATAACTTCCAAAAATCATTTAACCTTAAGCGCTATTGCAGATAAAAAAGCAAACATATTAATTAGTATAAATGCCGTTATCATTTCAATAATATTAACAGTTGTAGTTAAAAGAATCAGCGGAGAGCAAGAACTTATTATCCCTTCCATGATTTTATTGATTGTTTCTTTAGCAACTATAATTTTTGCAACTATAGCTACGCGCCCTAAAGTATCATCGGGTAATATTACACAACAAGATATTATGCAAAAGAAAGGCAACCTTCTTTTTTTCGGTAACTTTTATAAAATGACTTTGGATGAATATGAAAAAGCTATGGATGCAGTAATGAACGACCGGGAATATCTTTATTTAAGTATGATTAGAGATGTTTATTCTGTTGGATCTGTTCTAATTAAAAAATATAAAAATCTGAATATTGCATATAACATCTTTATGTACGGGCTTGTAATATCTGTTTTGACCTTTCTAATAGAGATGATTCATATTTTTTAAAACTATTAATTTTACATTTTTCTTTGGTGATTTCTATTGAAAACTTTATACCTACTAAGACATGCTAAATCCAGTTGGAGTTTACCTTCGCTTGACGATATTGACCGACCACTGAACAAAAGAGGAATAAAAGCTGCACCTTTTATAGGTGAGATATTATTAAAGAAAAAAATATCTCCGGAACTCGTTATCTCAAGTCCTGCATTAAGAGCTATAACAACAGCAAAAATAATAGCAGAAAAATTAAATTATCCTGTTTCTAACATTAAAAAAGATAACAATGTTTATGAGGCAAGTGCATTAGATTTACTTAGCGTTATAAAACATGCAAATGATAAATTACAATCCCTGATGCTTGTCGGGCACAACCCCGGAATAACGGATTTAATCAATCTTATTTCGGATAAAAGATTAGACAATCTTCCGACTGCAGGGATAGTTTGTTTAAAAAAAGAAATAGATAACTGGAAAGAGATAGATGATAATTGGTTGTTTGAGTTTATTGAATATCCCAAGAAATATAAACATTGATTTTTAACGATGAATATTAGCATTTATTTTAACAGAGAAATTAGCTGGCTTTCTTTTAATTACCGTGTATTACAAGAGGCAAAGGATAAAACCGTTCCTCTATACGAAAGGATAAAATTTTTAGCGATCTATTCTTCAAATTTAGATGAATACTATAGAGTTAGAATATCATCATTAAGAACTCTTATCAATCTAAAAAGAAGTGAACACAAAAAATTATCGTTTAACCCCGAAGTCTTGTTAAATCAAATAAATTACGTTATAAAAAATCAGCAAATAGAATTCGGCAATATTTATAGAAACGAAATAATTCCTTTACTAAATAAACGCAACATATTTATACTTGATGACAAAAATTTAAACAAGCATCAAAAAAAATTTCTTGATAATTATTTTGAGGAAGTACTTAAAGATTATTGCGCACCTACTTTTTTAGTCAACAAAAAAATAAATTTGTTCCTTAACAATGATGCACTTTACCTTGTTGTTAAAATTAAAAAAAAGAATATTGATGGAAGAAAACATAGACTTAAATATGCACTGATTGAAATACCCTCCAACCATCTTCCGAGATTTATCTTTTTCCCCCAATATCATGGGAGACACAATTTTATTTTTTTAGATGACATTATTAGGTATTGCCTGCCTAAATTATTTCCGAACCACGATATATTTGATTCATATTCAATTAAACTTACAAGAGATGCTGAACTTTATATTGAGGATGAATTTACAGGAAATTTATTGGAAAAAATAAAATTAGGACTTAGCAAAAGAACAACCGGTGCCCCCTCAAGATTTTTATATGATAAAAAGATGCCCGATGATTTTTTGCAGTTTATAACCGATTACTTTAGACTTGAGAAAAACGACCTGGTAAAAGGAGCCGGGTATCATAACTTTAATGACTTTTTCTCTTTGCAAAATCCCATTAAAAGGTCTATGGTATATTCCCCACAACCGCCTCTACAAAGCAAATTTATTTTAGGGAACAGATCCTTTTTCAACTCAATAAGAAAAAAAGATATACTGCTTCACTATCCTTATCAATCATATAATTATGTTTTAAACTTTTTAAATGAAGTAGCTACAGATAAAAAAGTAAAAGAAATAAAAATAACTTTATACAGGGTAGCAACTGATTCTTCAGTTGTAAAGTCTTTAATAAAAGCCGTACAAAACGGAAAAAAAGTAACTGTGTTTGTGGAAGTAAAAGCTCGATTTGACGAAGAATTAAATTTGTTTTGGGCTAAAGAAATGGAAGAAGCAGGTGTAAATGTTTTGTACAGTTTTCCCGGGTTAAAAGTACACGCTAAACTATGTCTTATAAAAAGAATTGAAAATACTAAAACAAAATATTATGCTTATTTGGCAACCGGAAATTTTAATGAAAAAACGGCAAAGATCTATTCTGATTTTGGTTTTTTTACGTCGGATGAAAGACTTATAAAAGATATGAGAAAAATTTTCTGGTTTTTATCGAAACAGGAAAACCTCCAAATTACAAAATATTTGCTTACAGCCCCAAACGGTTTAAGATTAGGACTTGAAGCATTAATAGATAATGAAATTGCAAATGCTAAAAAGGGGATGCCGGCTTCAATAAAATTCAAAATGAATAATATTGAAGATAAAAAGATGATTAGAAAGTTATATAAGGCTTCAAGAGCGGGTGTTAAAATTGATATGATAGTTAGAGGAATATGCTGCTTAAAACCAGGCATAATAAATTTAAGTGAAAATATTAAAGTATATAGTATAGTTGACAGGTATCTTGAACATAGTAGAGTTTTTATTTTTCATAATGGGGGTGATGAAAAAATTTATCTTGCTTCTGCAGATTTGATGAAAAGAAATTTAAATAGAAGAATAGAAGTAGCTTTTCCTATATACAGTAAATCTTTAAAAAAGATAATAAAAAAATTATTTGATATTCAATATAAAGATAATGTTAAGTCGAGGATAATTAATGAATTTCAAGATAATCAATATAAAAAAGATGATGCAGACTATAAATTAAGATCACAATACGAAACTTATAGGTATCTAAAAGGGATGAATAGTTAAGAACATTTAAAATATTTTTTTACTAAAAGATATTGTAATGACCAAATATTATATTATTTAGTCATAATAATATTGTAAGTATTCTTTCTTTAGTTTATGGTAAGCATATGAAAAGTAGGCAGTTTAGAAGCACTTATCTTTCAATTTACGATGAAGGTGAAACTGACTACAACCTTTTGAATTTACTACTATCTCGGCTATTTGTTCTACACATTGTTATCCAACGTTATTCAAATAGTCCTATATATTTTTCAAAAATGAACAATTTACCTCTTTTTCCGCCTGTTATTTCTTCAATTACTTTTAATTCTTCGAGTTCTTTTAGTAATTTATATACTGAAGGTAAAGATAAACTCGTTATTCCTTTTGTTTGCCGGGCATTAATGATTGGTCTTTGAAAAAGATGGTTTATGATTAATTGTGCATTATTAGAACGACTACCTAATTTTTGTATTTTATTTTCTACTTCTTTCTGTAATTTTAAAATTCCATCAAATGTTTCTATACCACTTTTTGCGGTTTCTGTAATTCCTACCAAGAAAAATTTGAACCATTGAGTTATGTCATTTTTTTCACGGACTCTCATAAGATTATCATAGTATAAAGTTCTGTTTCTTTCAAAAAAATCTGATAAGTACAAGATAGGTTTCTTTAGGATTCCTTTTTCAACCAAATATAACGTAATCATTAATCTTCCAACTCTACCATTGCCATCTAAAAACGGATGAATTGTTTCAAATTGATAGTGAATAAGTGCAATTTTCAATAAATCCGGAAAATAGAATTCATCATTATGAGCAAACTTTTCTAAATCACCCATATAATCATTGATAGCACTAAATGGTGGAGGAATAAAAGTAGCGTCACTTAACGATGCACCCCCAATCCAATTCTGACTACTTCTATATTTTCCAGGTAGTTTATGTTTTCCTCGTACTCCTTTCAATAATGTATTATGTGTTTCCTTAATTAGTCGAGAAGAAAAAGGTAATTTCTTTAAACTTTCAATCGCCGAATTTAAAGCAGAAATATAATTTTGAACTTCTTCCCAATCATCCCTTTTTTCTTCATTAACATCTTCTTTCTCAAGTAGAACATCTTCAATATTCGTTTTAGTCCCTTCTATTTTACTTGATTTTGTTGCTTCTTTGGCGATATGCATACTAATGAATAAATCTATATTTGGTATATATTCAGAATACATATCTAATCTACCAAGTTGTCTGTCAGCCTGACTCAATAGATTAACTAACTCCATATTTTCAATATTCCATTGCTTGTTGATTTTTTCAGGTAGAAAACTTTTGAATGTACCTTGATTAATATATTTTCCCGACTTATAATTTTTCATTATTTAAAATTGTTTTAAACAAAGATACTTCTTATTTAAGAATAATGCAAAAAACTTAAATAGAATATATTTAATTTAATATATATCATAGTTTCTTAATTAAGGGAGGTTTGTTTTAATGTTGGGTGACGGTTTGTATAAGCGTAGTAGCGTAGTTCAAGGTACTTACTTTTCAATTTAGTACTAAACTTTGTTTAAAGATACTAACTTTGATATTAACACAAAAACCGTCATTACGTTTATATTTTGTTAGACACTGGCTATTATTGTTTGTTTATCTTTTCTAATTTTTTTATCAAAGGAAAGATTTGTTTCTCGTATCTTTTTATTCCATATTTTCTTACCATAAGCAAAATAATAAAAAGGATAATTGCTGTCATTTGTGCAAATAGTTGTACATAAGTTGTTGAATTCCTTAATGCTCCTAGAAATGCTATGTTAAAGGCAAGAGTTAGTAAAATTGAAAATATTAACATATATCTTTTAGGGATAAGTACTTTTTGTTTTAATTTCTTAATGAGATTATCAATAAAATGTTGATTACTTATATCAAACTTATCATTTATTAAATTATCTCGGTTTTTTAAAAGTGGAACTATTAGAAAAAGTATTCCTATTACAATTAGGGATATTGATAGAATATTATATAAATTATTAGAAAGGTGAGTTACCATTAAATATACTGCAAAAGAAAACAATATTGGGACAAATATCCTTTGAAATTTTGCTGTTCTTTCCATTTTGTTTAATTGACTAATCAACTTATCAATATCTAATGAATTAGATTTCTGATGCTGCCATAAATTTTGCCATTTTTGTAATTGATTATCCATAACTATTTTAATTTTTTAGTTAATGTTTTTTTAATCCTATTTATTCTAACACCAACATTGGAAACACTTAATCCTACAATTTCGGATATTTCACTATAACTACTATTTTCAAATAATAAACTAATAATTATTCTATCTCTTTCTTTCAACTCTGAAATAGCCTGATATAATTTCTTAAATTCTAATTCTGTATAGGAAGGATCACTTTCTTTTATTTCAAGATTTAGATCTTCAGGTTTCAGATAACTAATTCTTTTGTTAAATTTATTTTTTCTACTTACATATAAAAGTGCTGTATTTGTGGCAATTTTGTATATCCAAGTATTTATGCTGCTTTCATTTCTGAAAGTTTCTAAATTATTCCAAACTTTAATAAAAACTTCTTGAAACAAATCATCAGCGTCTGAATTATTTCCCGCAAAACCTAAGCAAAGTCGATAAATTTTATCTTTTGATTGTTCGTATGTTTGTTTGAATAGTTGCTCTTTATTAATCATTTGTTTAAAGAAAGCCTATTCCTATTTTTGGGTTATAGGGTTTAGTTTTTTATTCTTAATAATTTTTATTACTCCCAAAAGAGAAATTCCTATACCTATCCCCAAAAATGAACCATATAAAAAGTCGGGCATTATTTCATAATGTTGGATAATTTGAACAAAAGATGTTGTTAAGAGTCCCACAAATATTAGTATTTGTGGTTTCCTGTTTACTTTTTTCATTTCTAATTCCATTTTTAATAAATTTAATTTGTTATGATACACTTTAGATTAGCAACCATTAAATTTATTACACTTTTTTTGAAATTTTTTATTTCAGAGTATTTTTTCGCTTGTGTCTAACGTGTGCGGGTATGGGACGTACCACATTTTCCCACTTAAATTTTCTATAAAGTTACATCGTTTATTTTACCATTCACTTTTCTATGATACCGTGATTTGCGGCATGGGCTATACCCTGCTGTTACCTGCTGGGTGTTTTGGATAATATTTTATTTATCAGTTTATTAAAACTTATTTTTTCACCATAAAT
Organism: Ignavibacteria bacterium; assembly: GCA_011052365.1. Classification (GTDB taxonomy): domain Bacteria; phylum Bacteroidota; class Ignavibacteria; order Ignavibacteriales; family Ignavibacteriaceae. Next base: position 576 of record DRJC01000167.1, on the reverse strand, counting down.
CATATTTTCCTGCATTTCAGAATAATCTTTTTCATATTGGTCAATGAATTCATCAGGCGGAATAATTTTCAATTTGTTCAATTCAAGTTTAGAATAGTTAACTGTTTTTATTGGTGTATATTTCGCTCTATGTTTGATAATCTCTTGAAATAAAGATTCATTTTTTAAAGCTCTTTCTCCAAATTCTGTTGAAATGATTTGCCCGATATCGTATAAATGTCTTGACATTCTGTGATAGCGGATCTTTTCTTTTGGTTTTGAAAATTCTTCGTGTAGTAAAATCATTTTTTCCAGGAATGTTTTTTCAGGGAGATTTGTTTTTACTATGAATGATTTTTCTGTAAACGAACTTTCGTGATAATTTTCATCAATAATAGATTTAATTTCTTTACCTTCGGATGGTTCTAATAATGAACGGGCACCGATCTCAATTAATACTCGCCTGGAAATATATGATAATTCATCAAAAGTAGATTGGTACGTTATTTTGATAATTTCAGGGTCTTGGTCTGAAATTTTAGTATTCTCAACTTCGATTTTGAATAAAAGATTGTCAATGTTATGTCTTCCAAATTC
>DRJC01000166.1 GCA_011052365.1 Ignavibacteria bacterium | reverse complement strand
TTCCGATAAAATTTCTACAGCAAATGTATAAATTTTTTCACTCAATTATATACAAAGCTATGATAAAAAAAATATAAATTTTTGTAGAGACGACTAAATTTTAATATTGTTTGTTTTTGTTATCGATATGCCAAATAACATTGGTGTTACCGACCCTATAAAATAATGGGTAGGTCTTCTATCGCCAAGGTAAACCTGCTCGCTTTACATTTTAAACCCGCAGAATTTATTTTTCCGAAATCAGGGGCTTAATTTTATTAACTTTGCGAAGTCAGTAGTAGTAGTTTATTTTTTTAAGCGAATCGGGAGATTCGCTCTACATTTCAATTTATTTATTCCCTGTATGCCCGAAACCCCCGGCACCTCTTTCCGTTTCAACTAATTCCGTTGATTCAATTATATTTGCTGAATATGTTTTTGCAAGGACTAATTGAGCAATTCTGTCGCCGCGTTTTATTACAAAGTCCTTATCGCTAAAATTAAAAAGAATAATTTTCACTTCACCCCTGTAATCCGAGTCAATTGTTCCGGGTGAATTTAAAACACCAATTCCGTGTTTTGCTGCCAGACCGCTCCTCGGTCTAACTTGTATTTCAAATCCTTTCGGAATTTCTACGGCAATATTAGTGGGTATCAGTTTAACTTTACCTGCAGAAATAATTTCTTCATTCTCAACCGTTGCTCTAATATCCATCCCCGAACTACCTTCCGTAGAATATGAAGGTAGGGCAATATCCAAAAACTCTTCGGATAATCTTTTAATTTTTAACTCTATTTTTTCCATAATTAAAATTCCTTTTAAGCAGATTTGAAAAGTTTTTCTTTTAAAACTCTTATCTCCTGTTTATTAACAACAAAAACTAAAATATAAATTATAAAAAGAAGCGAAAGCAAAATTTTATAGATGAAAAATAAGCTGCCTGAATTTAACAACCAATAGTAGAACACGGCAATAATAAAAATCCCGAAAAATATTTTACCTACTCTCAAAAATTCGTATTTAATTTTATAAAATTTTTGAGTTACAATTAATAAAGCGGCAGCCATAAATAAATAACTTGCAAGTGTTGATAACGCCGCACCTATCATACCATAAATAGGAATTAAAATAAAATTCGATAATATATTTATTAAAGCTCCGCCCAAAGCAATAAAAGGAATATAAATACTTTTCTCTTTTATAAATATTCCTGCAGTAAAGACAAAATAGAATCCGTAAAAAAGATAACCGAGAAGAATTATCGGCACAATGTTTAATCCTCCCCAATAAGCCGAACCGATAATAGAATGCCCGAATATATTAATTTTTATAATATCGGAAATAAAAAGGGATATGAACACAAGCACAAAACTACCGGCTAAAGCAAAGTATGTAAAAACTTTTGAAAAAATATCTTTTGCATTTTTTTCATTTTCATTCTGCAAGAAAAACGGCTGCCAGGCGAACTGAAACATGCTTACAAAAAGCATCATAAAAATACCGAGTTTATAATTTGCAGAATAAACACCGACTGTACCAAGGTTCGTCAGATATCCGAGAATAGGACGGTCAACACCTTGTATTAACATCGCACCCAAACCTGCGGGAAAATACGGGAGTCCGAATTTTAACAAACTTTTTAAAAGTTCCCTATTAATTCTAAATCTTAAATTTTTAATTACCGATGGGAATAAAAGTAAATAAGTTAAAATTGAAGCGATTAGATTAGCGATGAAAATTGCTTCAATACCAAATTTCAACACTAATATTAGGTACAGATTTAAGATAAGACTTACACTGATGTTAATAATTTTAAATGCCGCAAACTTTTTTGCTTTTCTTTCCAATCGTAATTTTATAAACGGAATAACTGCGAGAGCATCTACAAATAAAATAACTGCTGCGTAATTCAACAAGTAAATATATTTTGAAGGTATACTTAAAATTGCTGACAAATCAAATTTTAATAGCAGAACAGTAAAAAATAAAATTACTCCCACAATAATCACTGATAAGTATGGTGTCGAAAAGTTATCTTTTTTATCGCCTATTTTAATTTTAGAAGAATACTTAAGAAATGCAGAATCCATTCCGTAAATAAACACTACATTCATTACCGCTATGAAGAAGTAGATATTTACAACAACGCCGTAATCACTTTTGACAAATACATTTGTGTAAAGAGGAACTAAAAGAAACGTGAGGAATCTGCCAACCATTGTGCTGATTCCGTAAATAGCCGTGTCTTTTGAAAGTTCTTTTAGTTTTTGAAACATGTATACAGACAGTTGTTTTGTTTGGACAACATATTAGGAATATTAATTTTATTATTCAAAGATTGGTCTGAATTTTTCAAGAAAAAATTCGGGTACTCTTGAAATTTTTTTTGTTTTACTCTTAATAAAAACCAGTTCCGTATAACCGTTGGCAATTTCAACATTTCTTTCGTTGCATCTGACAGTATAGTCTATATGAACTTTAACAGCAGGAAGTTTTTCTACCTTTGTTTCAATCTCTAATAATTCATCATAAAAAGCCGGGTTTTTATATTCGATATGAATTCTTATTAAAGGCATCTGGTAACCGTTTTCTTCAATTACTTTATAAGGAAGACCAAGCTCACGCATCATTTCGGTTCTGCCTACTTCAAAATACTCGGCATATTTTCCGTTATAAACAAACTGCATCTGATCTGTATCGGCATAACGAACTCGAATATTTGTTTTGTGAGTCAACATAAATTTTAATTTAAGTTATGTTACAAAAAATTTTCTCTCTCGTCTCGGAGACGCTCGTCTCGGAGACGAAGTCTACGGAAAGTCTACGGAAAGTCTACGGAGAGTCGATTGAATTTACTGCCACGACATTTAGGGAGTCTGTTACAGAACTATCGCCAGTGTCATTTCGATCCGTTAGCTAACGGAAGAAATCTTTTCTCAACAAAAGTTAAAGATTTCTCAGTCGAAGACTCCTTCTTCCATAGGAATGCCTATGGCAGAAATGACAATTTATTAGTTGTACAACATACCCTTTAGCTCGTGGTTATTGCCGTCAGTTGACGGATTAGCTAACGGATAATATTTTGCATAAGGTGAATTAATAAATAATTTTCAGATAATATTTTGATCTTTTAAATCTGGAACTTGAATTTTGATTATTGTTTTTTATGGTGTTCAAATCTCACTTCTTCATAAAAAGAAATTCTATTCTTCAAAAGCCCCCATCTTACCAAATTTTTCTATTCTGTCTTCTATTAGTTTTTCAGGCTTAATCTTTGTCAAATTTTCTAATTCTTCCTTCAATACTTTTTTAAGTATAGCTGCTGCACCCTTGTGGTCTTTGTGTGCACCGCCCATTGGTTCGGGTACAATTCTGTCAATTATTCCTTGTTCCATTAAGTCCGGTGCAGTAAGTTTTAGCGATTCGGCAGCCTGTTCTTTATAATCCCAATTTTTCCATAAAATACTTGAGCAAGATTCCGGGCTGATAACCGAGTACCAGCAGTTTTCGAGCATTAAAATTCTGTTGCCTAATCCAATTCCAAGGGCACCGCCGCTGGCACCTTCGCCAATAATAACTACAATTATAGGAACTTTTAACCTGCTCATTTCAAAAAGATTTCTTGCAATTGCTTCAGCCTGTCCTCTTTCTTCGGCTTCCAAACCAGGATAAGCGCCCGGTGTATCCAGCATTGTTATAACCGGTTTGTTGAATTTTTCAGCGAGTTTCATAAGCCTTAATGCCTTTCTGTATCCTTCGGGATTCGCCATTCCGAAATTTCTATATAAATTTGATTTTGTGTCTCTTCCCTTTTGATGCCCGATAATCATAACTTTATATTCATCCATTTCGGCAAAACCACC
>DRJC01000165.1 GCA_011052365.1 Ignavibacteria bacterium | reverse complement strand
GTTGATGATGCCATTGACTTTGCAATCTTTAATGGAAAAAAAGTAGGTCCTGGTGAGATTAACTTACCTATGACAGCAGATTATTATTTTGCAGGCGGAGATCCTAATATTGGTGACCCGCCACAGGGTGATTTTAGGGGCGCAGAAGGTTCAAGGCAATATTATAATTTTTTCCAAGGTAGATTCGGGAGAGCCGGAATTATCTTTACTGATTTATCAACCGGCAAACCTACTACTTTTGCTCTTAACGGTAATCCCTTAACCGGTACAGGCTGGGTGGATGGCATGCAGTTGCCTGCCGGTGACAGAAGAAGCGGGAGTGCTTCGGGTCCGTTTAATCTTGCACCCGGAGATACGCAGGAAGTAGTAATTGCAGAAATAATAGGCGGTGCGATTCCGGGTTCCGACAGGCTTTCTGCTATTGGTATTTTAAAATATTATGATAAGAAGGCGCAACAGTTATACGATAATTTATTTCAACCGCTTGAACCACCCGCTCAACCCGAAGTAAAAATAGTTGAATTAAATAATAAAATTATTCTGGACTGGGGAGAGAATCCTTCGAATTATACAACTACCGAATCGTTCAACAAAAACGGTTTTGCATTTCAGGGTTATAATGTTTATCAACTTCCCTCACCTGATGCAACACTTGAAAATGGGAAAAGACTTGCAACGTTCGACAGAATAGACGGTGTGGGTAAGCTCACAGATTCCTTCTTTAATATTGAAGACGGTACTGTAATTAATAAAATAATTCAAAGAGGGAATGATACAGGTATAAAAAGAAGTTTTACAATTACTGCTGATACTCTACGCGAGGGTGCTCCTTTGATAAACGGCATTAAATATTATTTTGCAGTTACTGCTTATAATTATAATCCGTCAAGAACTGCTGTACCCAATAATTTTGAAAACAGTTTTAAAATATTGACGGCAATTCCTCATTCAACAAACCCGGGGATAACACAATCTAATCCTTCAACTTTAAATGTAACTCACAGCAAAGGAACCGGCGATGCGGATATAGACGTAAAAGTTGTAAATCCCGATTTAATAACAGGGCATAAATACGAAGTATTTTTTAAGGACCAGGATTATGTGAACGATGCCGACGGTAAATGGCATAAAGTAGGAACAACTACAAAGAGAGACGGAAAAAACAAACTGTCACCTACGGATATTTCTCCTTCATCGATATCATTCAGCGCTATATTTGGTGAGGTGGCTCATACCCTGGATATAAAAGGAACCGTAACAATTTCATCACCGGATTTTGATTTTGCAGATGGTGTTAAATTAGACTTTCCGGCTGGTGTTACAATAAACAGTGCCAAAGGATTTATTGCTGCTGTAAGTGGTAATTATGTATCTCTAAAAATTATCGGTCAATCAATTTTTTGGGGAGACAGCAGCCGTTCAACATTCGGTGGTTTCAGCGGAGGAGAAAGTCTTAACTTTAATGTAAGCGGCACAATTCCGTTTGATATAAATTATACAATTTATGACGACGGTTACGGTAATCTTTTCACCGGAACTACATTTGGTATAAAAGACGCTCATGGTACTTATTCATTAACAACAGCTTCTTCACAGAGAGTTACACAGCATCAATGGGCGGTTAAAGATTTAAATACCGGAATATTGGTTTTAGACAATCAAACCGTATTCGATGGAACAGACATATATTTCGGAACCGGTCCGGGTGGATCGAGTGGTAATGTATTAGGTTATAATTTAGGCAATGATTATGCTGTTGCTATGGACGGATTTCAAATAGCAGTTAACGGTAAAATTACATTTGAACCGCCGAAAACATTTTTGAGTGCAAAACAGACTGTATTTGGAGGTACAACAAAATTAAGATTCTGGGGAGATGCTCAATTGTTCGGAAATTCTACCGGATTTACTTTTTACGGAAGTCATACTGCTGCAACAAATGAAGATTTAATTCAAGATTTAGAATTCAGATTTACGGGTGTACCTTCTGACACTTCTAATCCGATGGAATCCGAAATTATTTCCGGCGGACAAATGGCAACTGCTTACAACCGTGACGGAGTTGAAGCCCTTGCAGCAAGGGTCAGAGTTCCATTTGAATTATGGGAGATTGAGCGTAACCGCCAAATTAATGTATGGTTTATTTCCCGTAATGCAGACGGAGGTGCACCCTGGGACAGAGCAACCGGAACTCCGCGGTGGTACAGAATGACAGGCAGGGATTACATTATTCCTTATGCAACCGGGTACGCTGAAAATGCAACTCCCGCACAAGTCGGAATAAGCGGAAATAAATCTACCTGGATATTATTCTTTAGGCAATCCGGCGATTCACAATGGACAACCGGAGATGTGTTTTTAATTAAATATGCAAATAATATAATCCCCGGTAATGACAAATATGAATTTACAACAACGGCAAAGAATTTTAATTCAGAACAAGCGAAAATAGATATAGAAAAAATTAATGTTTTTCCGAACCCGTTTTATGTGGCAAGCACGGGAGATCTAAATAGCCTGGAAAGAGCGGTAACTTTCTCACATTTACCTGTAAAAGTAAAGATAAGAATATTTAATCTCGCTGGACAAATGGTTCGAACTTTAGATAAAGATAACAGTTCTCAATTTTTTAAGTGGAATTTAATGAATGACAGTAACTCACTAATAGCAAGCGGTGTATACATTGCATTTATTGAAATGCCCGATATTGGCGAGACAAAAATATTAAAGTTTGCAATTCTACAGGGAGAAGCAGTAATAGGAAAATATTAAAACATAATAGTTCTTAAAAATATAATCGTTACCTTATATAAAAGGAGGGTTCGTATGATGAAAAAATTTTTACAGATTCTTATTTTATTGGCATTAATAACATCAACTTCACTTTATCCCAAGGGGGACAAAAAAGATAAAACCGGTCTAAGAAAAGTAACCGACCAGAAGGCCTACACTTTTATGGATATCAACAATATCTCTACTTATTTTTATAACAACGGATGGTCCGATATTACCCCCAACGGTAACAGCGGTTTTGTTTATCCTAAAGGCACGGGTAAAACTGCTGTATTTACTTCAGGTTTAATGTGGGGTGCCAAAGTTGCAGGTGATCCTAACCCGAGAGTAGGAGGGTCGGCATACAGAACAGGCTTGAAACCGGGAATAATAAAAAACGACGGAACACCTGCTGATCCTACTTCGGACAAATACAGAATATACAGGGTTAGGTCCGATGTTTATCCCGGTGGTCCCTTTGTGGATTTAACAAATGAAGCTTTTAACGAAAAAAGTACTGCCGGCAAAATAAGAGCAGAATACGAAAAAGACTGGAATGAATGGCCTACAAATTTGGGTGCACCTTTTACCGATAAAAATAATAATGGAACTTACGAACCTTCAATAGATGTGCCTGGTGTACCCGGTGCCGATCAGACAATCTGGTTTATTGCGAATGATTTGGACTCAACACAGTCTAAATATTTTTATGGAGCAGATCCTTTGGGTATTGAAATGCAGACAACTGTCTGGTCTTATAACAAACCCGGACCAGTTGGAAATATGTTATTCAGAAAATATAAATTAATAAATAAAACCGATACAGGTAATTTGCTTCCCGTTACGTTTGACAGTATGTATGTTTCAATGTTTTCGGATGTAGATTTGGGATCAGCAGGAGATGATTATGTTGGTACAGACACAACTCTAAATTTAGTATATACTTACAATTCAAATGAAAAGGATGCTGTGTATTATCCACTGCCTCCTCCAGCAGTAGGTTTTGATTTTCTTCAGGGTCCTCTAATAGAAGGTGTCGCGGGGGAAGACAGAAACAAAAACGGTGTTGACGATGCTGTTGATTTCGGTATTATTGATGGGAAGAAAGTAGGTCCGGGAAAAATAAATTTACCGATGAACGCATCTTATTATTTTGCAGGAGGGGACCCAAATCTTGGTGATCCACCCCAGGGAACTATAATGGGTTCAATACAATTTTATAATTATTTCCAAGGTAAAATTGGCAAAACAGGACAGCCGTTTATTAATCTTGTTACCGGCTTACCGACACATTATGTTTTAACGGGTGATCCCCAAAAGGGAACAGGCTGGCTCGACGGTGTTCAATTACCAGCCGGTGATAGAAGAATGGGAATCGCTTCCGGTCCATTTACAATGGCTCCCGGTGATGCTAAGGAAATAATGTTTGCAGAAATTATCGGCGGTGCACAGCCTGGTTCCGACAGACTTTCCGCAATAGGCGATTTGAAAGCGAACGCACAAATAGCAAAATATTTATACGATAACTTATTTGAATCATTAACACCTCCAAAGGTTCCGAAAGTTCAAACGGTTGAACTGAATAAAAAAATTATTTTGGATTGGGGCGAAGACCCTTCGGCTGTATATGAAACCGAATCATTTTCCAAAAGCGGATATACTTTTCAGGGATATAATGTTTATCAACTTCCGTCGCCCACATCTACTCTATCCGAAGCAAAAAGAATAGCGACATTTGATAAAATTGACGGAGTTAGAAAAATATTAGATAGATATTTTGACCCGATTGCAGGTGCTTATCTTCAAAGGCTTGCTCAATCCGGCAGCGACAACGGTGTAAAACACAGTTTAACAATTACGGTTGATTCTCTTCATTTTGATTCAGACGGGAAAGGGCTTGCGCTCATTAATGGTATTAAATATTATTATGCCGTAACAGCCTATAATTATAATCCAAATGATTTTATTATTCCCAATAATTTTGAGAGTGAAATTAAAATTATTACGGTTACTCCTCATATACAAGATCCCGGAATTACAAGAGAGGACCCCGGAACAATTACTCCAATAAAAAGCGGGTCAGGTACAGCTACTGCTAAAATTAAAATGGTAAATCCCGATTTATTAACCGGACATAAATATGAAATATTCTTTAACGATCAGGATTATGTGAACGATGCAGACGGTAAGTGGCATAAGGTAACTACTTCGACCAAAAGAGACGGAAAAAATAAATTTGCACCTGCAGATGTTTCTCCTTCTACAATTAGTTTTAGCGCGGTTTTTGGAGCAACGGCAAACTCTTTAGATATTATTGGAGTATTAGATTTAAGATCTCCGGACAATGATTATGCCGATGGAATTAAGATAGACTTCCCGGCTGGTATTACAATAAACAGTGCAGAAGGATTTAAGGCTACCGTAAGAGGTGATTTTATACCTGCAAAAATTATCGGTCATTCAATCTTTTGGGGAGACAGCAGCCGTTCAACATTCGGTAGTTTCAGCGGCGGTGAAAACTTAATAATGAATGTAACCGGTACAATTCCGTTTGATATAAATTATACAATTTATGACGATGCTTACGGTGACCTTTATGCAGGTACAACCTTCGGAATAAAAGATGCTCACGGTACGTTCACTATTTCTTCTGTTGCTTCACAAAGAATTACTCAGCACCAGTGGGGAGTTAAGGATATTACAACGGGTAAAAACGTAATTGAAAATCAAACTGTATTCGGTGGAAAGGATTGGTATTTCGGAATAGGACCCGGTGGCTCAAGTCCCGCAGTACTTGGCGGAAATTTAGGTGATAACTATGCGGTAACTGTGGAAGGTCTACAAATATCAATTGGAAAGGTAATATTTGATTCGCCGAAAACATATACAAGAGCTATACAAACTGTATTCGGCGGCGTTACAAGGTTAAGACTTTGGGGTGACGCTATGTTATTCGGTCTTCCAACTGGTCTTTCCTTTTATTCCTCTGACTTCAGCGGAGTAAAACCAACTGATCTTATACAAGATCTTGAATTCAGATTTACAGGTGTTGCACCAGATAATGACAGT
>DRJC01000164.1 GCA_011052365.1 Ignavibacteria bacterium | reverse complement strand
CAAATATTAGGTCCGTTTGGTATGGACGATATGGGTATAAATTTTAATGAGATAATGGGCAACATAATGCCCAAGAAAAAGAAGAAGAAAAAAACTACAGTTGCCGATGCAAAAAAATTCTTAGCACAGGAAGAAGCTCAAAAATTAATTGATATGGATGCTGTTCAAAGAGAAGCGATAAAAAGAGTAGAAAATTCAGGCATTGTTGTTATTGATGAAATAGACAAAGTAGCCGGAGGCGGTAAAGGACAGGGACCTGACGTTTCGAGGGAAGGGGTTCAGCGCGACTTACTACCGATTGTTGAAGGCTCTAACGTAAATACAAAATACGGAGTTGTAAAAACCGACCACGTTTTATTCATTGCTTCGGGAGCTTTTCATGTGTCAAAACCATCTGACTTAATACCCGAACTGCAGGGAAGATTTCCCATAAGAGTAGAATTGAATAGTTTGACGGAAGAAGATTTTGTTAAAATTTTAACTACACCTAAGAATGCTCTTTTAAAACAGTACATTGCTCTCTTAGAGACTGAAGGTGTTACCCTGGAATTTACACTAAGCGGTATAAAAGAAATAGCTAGAATTGCCTACGAGGTTAACAGTCAGGTTGAAAATATTGGTGCAAGAAGATTACACACAATTCTTACAACTTTGCTTGAAGACATTCTTTTTCATGTTCCGGATGAAGTACCGGAAAAGAAAATAAAAATAAACGCTAAAATTGTAAAAGAAAAATTGGATAAGATTGTTAAAGACAGGGACTTGAGTAAGTTTATTTTGTAAGATAAAAAAACCAGTCTGATGAGCGAAGAACAGGGGTTCTAATAACAAAGTTCCCCTGCAGGTATTTTAAAACCCATTGCTTCTTTAAAAATCATTTACTACATTGATTATTATTCATTAACATTGGAGGTGCAAAATGGATACCAACATTAATTTATTATCTCTCCCGTAGCAGCAGCAGTTATATCAACCATCATCCTTTTTCATCTGAAGCATTATAAAACAATGAAAACAAAAATAATTATAATTTTAATTCTATTTTATAGTGGTGTAATTTATTCCCAGCGTCCCCTACCTAATACCAAAATTAGTAACAACATATTTACCAAATCCGACAAACAATTTGATAAATCAAAAAGCATATCTTCTATTGATTTTTACCCTCTTAACATTGGTGACTTTTGGGAGTATAATGTGATAGATACAAATACTTTTTCGCCGGATGGTATCAGTCAATATATCAGGCTCCATTTTTCCGAAACACGTGAAGTTATCGGTGACACATTGATGACAAACGGAATTACGTATAAAATAATTAAATGGGAAAAATGTGCAAACAGCGTAAACGAACCTCCTCGTTTTGAGTTTCAAAGGAAAGATACTAGCGGTAACGTTTTTATTTACTTTAACGGAAAGGATGAACCACTTTATGATTTCAGCATAAATATAAAGAGTACTTATCCCTCACAATATCCTGGGTTACACTGGAAGTTATTAAAAAAATATACTGTGTTTTGGTATAATTCGTATCTATTTACTGTTGATTATGCTCTTTTAGATTCCAATGACATAATCAAAAAAAGTGTCACAATAACTCAAAATTTCGGATTGGCTAGATTTAAAGGGAATGTTAATGGTGACTCCTCAATTCCCGACGGAAGTTTTTTCGGTGGGGTTATCAATGATTCCACCTATGGTTATTTACTTGTTAAAAAACAACAGATTGACTGGAACGAATTTTATCCTCTTCACGTCGGTGATTTTTGGAAATATAGAGATTGGAATCAGGTTACAAGTTCTATTTATGCTAAGACAGTCATTAAGGATACAACGATAAACGGGAAAATTTATAAACAAGTATTGAACTTGGGATTGAATTATACACAAGGAAGTAAATCATATCAAAGAATGGATAGCAATATTGTTTATGCATATAATCAGCAAAAGTCTAAAGACGATACACTTTTTATTTTTAGCGCTTGCGTAGGCGATACAAATTTTTCTACAAATTTTTCAGTATGGAGACTTGATAATAAAAGCGAGACTATTTTGCACTATTTTATGTACCCTGATGTAGTGTTTTATAGCAAAGATTTCAGCAGAGGAATCGGGTACACTGGCGGTACTATAGAATTTGGCGGTACATCTTTAGTTGGTGCCGTAATAAACGGTGTTGTTTACGGAGACACAACATTAACCGGTATTGAGGAAGAAAAAGCAGGAGTAATTACAGATTATAAATTATTTCAAAATTATCCCAATCCTTTTAATCCCACAACAACAATAAAGTACCAAATAGTTAGTCCTAGTTTTGTTACTTTAAAAATCTATGATGTTTTAGGTAAGGAAATTAAAACACTTGTTAACCAATACCAAAATGCTGGAAGGTATAATGTAACTTTTAATGCTAACAAGTTTGCAAGCGGTATTTATATTTACGTTTTAAAATCCGGTAATTATTTAGCAAGCAAGAAATTAATTTTACTGAAATAGAATTCACAAATTAATTTTTAGTAGTCTATAATAAACATACTATCAACCAGCGATTCGGGGTCAAATTCAAGAATGGTAAAAACAGTACCTTGGTAAACAGAATGAAAATATTTTTTGTGTTGATATTGCTCATTTTTAAGCGAATCCCCAAAGGGGTAAACAGGAGATTCGCTCTACATTTCAAAATTTCGCCTCCGAATCGCTGTTATCAACCGCCAAATTGGATTTTTAAAAATATTTTGTTTTTTTACTTTCCTATTTTACTTTCCCGTTGACCAAATATTGTTCGCCCTGTTTACATCCGGCAGAAGCATATCAGGGTCTATTATAACCGAATCAATCTTACTTGAATAATGATATTTAATTGTCCTTGTATTTTTACTTTCCCAAATTTCAACAGGTAATTTTTTCCTAAATATTTTCCCACTACGTTCTTTTATTTCTATAATTACCGGCATTACTAATTTATTTTTATTTGCAATTGTTATTAAAGCAATTTGTGAAGTGTCTAAGTTTTTATATTCTACCTTTTCTACGGCTTGGTCTAACTTCCATTTCTTTATAAACCATCCTTTCCAAAACCAGCTTAAATTTTCACCCGCTGCGTTATTCATTGTTTTGAAAAAATCACTTGGAGCGGGATGTTTAAAAGCCCAGTTATTAACATAAGTTCTAAATGCATAATCAAAACGTTTGTTACCGAGTATGTATTCCCTTAGTAAAACCAGCCCTAAAGCCGCCTTATAATATTCAAGTGGATGAAGAAGCTTGCGGGGTATTCCATCTGCATAAGAAATAATCGGAGGAGCTTTTTTATTCAACATTAAGGGGATTATTTCCTGCTGGGGATTTCCTCCTTTCGGTGCATATTCATTATCTCTTTTGGGTGCATATTCTCCGTTATTAAAGAGTTCTGTTGCATATATATTTTGAAAAGTATTAAATCCCTCATCCATCCATGCATTCTTACGCTCGTTTGATCCGACTATCATTGGAAACCAGTTATGTCCTATCTCGTGAGTATTTATTTGAAACAGCTTTGCGCCTTTTACCGACCAATTACAAAAAACAATGCCGGGATATTCCATTCCCCCAACAGGTCCCGCTACGGAAATTGCAGCCGGATAAGGATATTCAAACCAAAGTTTTGAATAAATTTCTACACTTTTCTTTATATATTCCGTTGAACGCCCCCAAGCCGAATCTCCCGCACTTTCAACCGGATAGAAAGACATTGCCATACTCTTTTTACCGCTCGGCAATTTGATTTTTGCTGCATCCCAAATAAACGCATTCGATGCAGCCCAAGAAACATCACGTGTATTCTGCATTTTAAAATGCCAGGTGAGGTTACCTTTTTTTACGGGACGACTAACCGGTTTTCCTACTTCCCGGGGTAAAATTATAAATTTGGTTTTACCGCTTTTGCTTGCTTCTTTTAATCTTACCCTTTGAACCTTTGTCAACACTTCTTCAGGGTTTTGGAGTTTACCCGATGCTGCAATTATAAAGTTGTAAGGTAAAGTTATAGAGAAATCAAAATTACCGTATTCAAGGTAAAACTCACCGCTTCCCAAAAAAGGAAGTGTATTCCATCCTACCAAATCATCATAGACTGCCATTCTTGGGTACCACTGGGCAACATCATAAGTAATTCCGTTTTTTGTTTTCATCCATCCGCTTCTGCCTAAACCCTGAGGTGGCAATACAAAAGAATATTTTATATTAATATTTAATTTTCCTCCGTTGGATTTTAAATAACCGGGTAGTTTTATTTGCATTCTGGTACCTGAAATTAAATAAACAGCTGTAAAGACCTTACCATTTAATTTAATTTTTACGTTATATAATTTGAAACCTCCGTTAAACGATTTACCGTTTGTATTTAAAATAGATGATATTACAGAACTACGTGATTTTTTATTTAACCTGTTCTGATCTAATTGCAGCCAAACATATTTCAGATTAACGGGACTATTATTTGTGTATGTTATGGTTTCGTTGCCCGAAACAGTTTTATTTTTAACATTAAAATTAACAGATATTTTATAATCGGCTCTATTTTGCCAATAGTTCTTTGCGGGTGAACCGTCAGCATTTCTGTATGGTGAAGTTTGACCTGTGTTAAATAAAGGATTGAACGACTCGTGTGGGTTGTATTTACTTTTATCTTGTCCGTACCCGTTATTAAAAAGAAAGTAAAAGAATGTAATAATTAAAAAGGGTTTGATGAATTGTTTCATATTGTATACCGGTTTTATTAAAATAATTTTGTGGAATTGATTTAAAACATTTGAATATATATTAAAATAAATTTCAAAATAATAACTTATGTTACCCAAAACAATTTTTATCTGTTCCTACCTGCCGGTAGCTCAAAAGCTAACGGATAAATTTTTACTGTTTGTAACTATAAACTTTTTTATATTTAATAAGTTTTATCCTTAAAATAGTTTGTAATATTTTATGCTTTCAAAAACCTCTCAATTTTCAAGCAAACAAGTTGTTAAAAGAATTGTAATAATACTATCAATTCTATTTTTGGTTTTTTATAAAAGCACCGGTTCTTCCATAGATAACACTGTCGGCAGTATTTTTAATGAAGCCCGGGGAGAGGTACAACCGGATACTAATATTATATTGATAACCATAACCGCCGATGATATTTCTCAAATAGGACCTTGGCCGATAAAACGCAGCTACTATGCTTTACTCATTAACAGCCTATCAAAATTAAAAGTTAAAAAAATAGGACTCGAAGTTTTTCTAACGGCGAAATTTGCGACACAAACTCTATACGATAAACTGCTTGTAAAAGAAGCCGAGAAATCCGGGAATGTTGTGTTTAGTGCTTTGGCAGGTGGAATAAGTGAAAAAGATAAAAAATTTACTACGGATTCACTCAGTTTTCCGAGTCCAAAATTATTAAATGAAGACCTAAAGATTGGTCATATAAATTATATAAACCAGGGTGGAATACAGATTCCTATTCAAATAAAAAAAGACAATGAAAAAGTTACTGCATTTTCAGCCGAACTTGCCGGAGATGATTTTTACTCAACTGCACCGGCTAAAATTGAAGTGAATTTTACTTCCTCTTGGAAAAAATTTAAGCGGTACAGCTTGTTGGAATTTTACCGGTTGGTTGTTGCAAAATCTGATAAACTTAAAAGTTTTAAGAATAAGAGAATACTGATCGGAATTACCGATCCACAAATAGCCGGACATTTAGAAAGTCCGTTTGACAACAAAATGCCTGGACTGGCTGTTCACGCTTTTGCGTTGGAAAATCTTTTAGACAAAAGTTATTTGAAAAATAATTGGCTGTTGCCGTCAACAATTTTCTTCTTAATATTATTAACAATTATCATAATTGTTCAAAATAAAAACAGCAAAGCAAACACATTTAAATTCTATCTGATAACATT
>DRJC01000163.1 GCA_011052365.1 Ignavibacteria bacterium | reverse complement strand
TCTAAAGGTGCAATCCCGGAATTATCATACATATCTTTGACAAATTGTGGAATATCTGTTACTAATTTAACCGACTCTCCGACACAAAAGACACCTCCTGGTTTTAATATTCTTTTAACTTCTTTTACAATTTTATTTCTTTTGTCGGAAGCTATTGAACCTTGAACATAAACAACATCAAATTCATCAGGGGAAAAATCCGTGTTATCAAATTCCATCATTCTAATATTTATTCCTTTAATACCCGACAATAAATAGCGGGTACTAATTAAGGATTCGTGGTCTTCAATTATATAATAAACTGAAGGGAATAATGATAAATCTATTTTAAGCAGGAGCCTTTCCAGCCCGGAACCGATGAATAATATTTTTTTATTATTCAAATCAATAGCTTTACTTAACTTAAGGTATTGGTCGAAACCGCCGGGCAAATATTTGGTGCTTTGTGTATCCATCTATTACAATTAAATTAAAATTATTTTGGCTTGCTAAAATAGATATATAATTTTCATTAGTAAAGAAGGCTTTGTTCAGTCAGCTATTTGGTGCCTAATATTTTGAATATTGGTTCACGGAAAAAAAGTTGCAAAAGATAATTAAAAGGAATATTTAATTATTGTTCTTTAACAAAACTTTTGTTAGAAAATAATGTGTGTTCATTCTTTTAAAACTTAACCGCAGAGAACGCAAAGGATCCGCTAAGTAAAAAGAAGAGATTTTTAAATACATTTTTTTACTCTGCGTTCTCTTTGTTTCCTTTGCGGTTAAAAAGTCACGATAATATGTAAAAGTAATTTACTTTTACATTTTCTACTTTTCTTTAACTACTTTTTCTAATATCTTTTCAAGAGGACAGTAATTTGTAAAAGATGATTGAAAAAGATTTAAGCCGACGAATACAGTAAATAAGTACCAATACGGGCTTAAAAAGAATCCCAAAGCAAGACTAACCAAAATAAAAATACCTGCAAATCTTCTAACTAATAATTGTATCATTTTCTTTTTCCTTTTTAATTGTTAATGGTTTAATATTCATTTTAAAATTCCTCCGTACATTACGAGATAGTTTTTTCTATATCTAATTGAAACGCGTGTACGTGTTCGTTTTTGATATCTGTTTTACATTCCGTAACTGCTTTAAGTACCTGTGCAGCCTTTTGCTCATTGCAGAATGTAAAAAACAAACGCGAATTGTCTAAAGCGTGTTTATCTGCAAACCAATTATCGCTCGTATTTTCTTCAATAATACGAGTCCCTTTTATATCGGTTTCACTAAACGCAGGGACTTGAGTTTTTTTTAGCAAATCCCTCGCTAAATCAGATAGCTCTTCTACGCATATAATTACTACTAATTTCATTTTTATTTCCCTCTTATTTTATTTTGTAAAACTTACTTTTAGAAACTAAGTTAACAGTTAGATACTTCTTCATTCGTTAACTACCGGGTTCACTTTTTCGTGTTCAACCATAAAATAAACTAAAGGTACCATTATAAGAGTCAGTGCTGTTGATGCAATTCCTCCGCCAATTAAAGCCAAAGCAAGTCCCTGGAATATCGGGTCAAATATTATTATAAATGCACCGATGATTACAGCTCCCGCAGTTAAGAGTATTGGTGTTGTTCTAACCGCACCAGCTTCTATTACCGCTTGTTTAAGGGGTATTCCATCCTTAAGCCGTAATTCAATAAAGTCGACAAGAAGTATTGAATTTCGTACCATTATGCCGGCTAAAGCAATAGAGCCAATCATAGAAGTTGCTGTAAAAAATGCGCCGAACAATAAATGTGCAGCAATCACACCTATTAGAGAAAGGGGAATTGCAATCATCATTATTATGGGTACTTTGAATGACTGGAACCATCCTATTATGAGCATGTAAATAACTATTAATGCAAAGCCGAACGCTATTCCTAAATCCCTGAATACTTCATAAGTAATTTTCCACTCGCCGCCCCATTTTACGGAAACGACCTCTTCATTTTCGGGTTGATGAGTAAAATACGCTTCTACGTTCATGCCCTCTTTTTCATTTAGGGCTTTTATTTTTTTATCGATATCTAAAATTGAGTAAATAGGGCTTTCAAGTTTTCCAGCTACATCACCTGTTACATAAACAACCCTTCTCTGGTTTTTCCTATATATACTTTTACTTTTTATTTTTTCCTTTACGTGCACTAATTCAGATACAGGAACAAGACTACCTGTTTTAGACATTATTTTTATATTTTTTAATTCATTAACACCCGAACGTTGATTTTCTTTCATTCTTACATTTATAAAAAGCGGTTCGTCTTCATTAGGTTTGTACATTAACGAAACATCTTTTCCGTGAAGCGACAACCCCATTACTCCAACTATTTGTTCAGGTGAAATTCCAGCCAATGCAGCTTTTCGTTTATCTATTTCAAATTTATATTCTTGCTGATCTCCATCAACGTACCAGTCAACATCAACCACGTTTTTTGTTGTTTCGAATATTCTCTTTAGTTTTTTCGCATATTTTATTTGCGATTTATAATCCGGTCCGTAAACTTCAGCTACAAGGGTTGATAGTACAGGAGGTCCCGGGGGAACTTCTGCTATTTTTACATTTGCATTAAAACGCTTAGCTATATTTTGAATTTCCGGTCTTATTTTTTTTGCTATATCGTGACTTTGTTCGGAACGTTCTCCTTTATCCAACAAGTTAACTTGTATATCGGCGACATTTGAACTTTTTCTTAAATCATAGTGTCTTACAAGCCCGTTAAAGTTTATAGGGGCAGCCGTACCCACGTAAGTCTGGTAATCAATTATTTCGGGAACGGTTCTTAAATAACCGGCAATTTCTTTTGTAACCACTGCCGTCCTTTCAAGAGTTGTACCTTCAGGCATATCAATTATTACTTGTATTTCATTCTTATTATCAAAAGGCAGCATTTTTACGGTTACAAATTTAAAGTAAACGAGCATAACGGAAACCAACAATAAGCCGACTACTGAAATAATAAATGTCCACCTTTTCTTTGAACTTTCAAGTAATGGTACCATAGTCTTTTCATACATTTTATAGATAAAGGTATCTTTCAAATCGATTTTCTTTTTCGACTTAGTTTTACTTTCATCCGTTTTTAAAAACTTAAATGCTATATAAGGTGTAATAATTAAAGCCACCAAAAGAGAAAACAAAGTTGAAAGTGATGCTCCAATCGGCATAGGTGCCATATAGGGACCCATTAATCCTGAAACAAAAGCCATAGGCAAAATTGCTGCAATAACCGTAAAGGTTGAAAGAATTGTCGGGTTTCCGACTTCATCAATAGCTGTCAATGCCGCCTGGTACCGGGTTTGTTTTTTCATTTTAAAGTGACGGTGCATGTTTTCAACAATTATTATTGAATCATCTACCACGATACCCGTTACAAAAACAAGAGCAAATAATGTTATTCTATTTAAAGTGTAACCCAGCATGTAGTATACAAACAATGTTAATGCAAACGTTATGGGTACGGATGTAAATACAACCAAACCTCCGCGTACGCCAAGGAAAAGAGCTACAATTATTGAGGCTGCAAATATTGCGGTCAATAAATGGAACAGTAATCCTTTAACTTTTTCCGATGCTGATTTTCCATAGTTTCTTGTAACGGTAATATTTACTTCATTTGGAATTATCTTTCCTTTCAAATTTTCGATTTTAGCCAAAACTTCTTTCGACATTATTTTAGCATCCGAATTCTTTATTTTAGAAACGGACAAAGTAACCGAAGGGAATTCCGCTCCGTATTTTAAACCGGCTTTTTGTATTTCATCAAAACCATAACCATAGCTTGTATAATTTTGGGGTTCTTCCGGTCCGTCTGTTATCTTAGCAACATTTTTAAGGTAAACAGGGCTTCCGTTATAGACCCCTAATATTAGGTTTCCGAGGTCTTCCTTACTTTTAAAAAAGTTACCTGTTTTAACTATAAACTCCTCATCGTTTTCATCAAATTTTCCCGAAAGAGATTGTTTGTTTGAGCTTTGAATTCTTCTCATTATTATCAACGGATCAACGTGGTATCCTGCCATTTTATTTTTATTTAGTATCACGTTTATCTTTCGTTTTCGTCCGCCAATTACATTTATATCTGAAACATTTTTAATCTTCTTTATTTCTTTCGATAATTCAATTCCAATTCTCCTTAGCTGATAATCATCATAAACCTTACTCCAAAGAGATAGAGATAAAATTGGTACGTCGTCAATAGATCTTGTTTTTATCAGAGGCAGTGAAACACCTGCAGGCATTTTATCCATATTTTTTAATATTTCATTGTAAAGTTTTACAACACTTCTTTCAAAGTCTTCATTTACAAAAAACTGAACCGTTAACATTACCACACCAGGCATTGAGGTTGAGTAAACATTTTCAACCCCGGTTATATTTGTTATCATTTTTTCCAATGGTTCTGCTAATCGTGATTCTACTTCTTTAGGGTTGGCTCCCGGGTATTGAACATAGATGTCAGCCATGGGAATATTTATTTGCGGCTCTTCTTCACTCGGAGTTAAATATATACTGAAAACACCGAGTGCTAAAATTGCTATAATAAATAAAACAGTCAGTTTAGATTGTATAAATGCTTTTGCTAAATTTCCTGATAGTCCTAATTTCATTTTACTACCTCTATTTTTTGACCATCTTTAACTTTATTTTTATCTGTTATTACAACTTCCCCTGCTGAAAGACCGGATAAAATTTCTACTTTGTTTCCTATAGTCTTTCCCAGTCTAACCCATCTCAACAACGCTTCATTTCTTGTTGATACGGTGTAAACACCTTCAAGCTGTCCCCTTTTTACAAGGGAATTTTTATTTATTGCAATAATGGGTTTTGTTTTATTTTCAAGGACTACCCTGGCATACATTCCCGACATAATTTTTGAATTAGCAACACCTTTTTTGTTCAATAAAATCTGGACTCCAAATTGTTTGCTGTAAGAATTTCCTCCGGGATTAATTTCTTTTACTATACCGATAAAAGGTTCCGGGGAAACGGCATCTATGTAAACCTTAACTTCGCCTCCTCTATTAAATAAATTTATTTCATCTGCGGAAACCTGGGCATTAACTTTAAATTTGTTAAAACTTTCAACTGTCATTATGGGACGACCGGGGGAAGTTATATCTCCCTGCTCAATAAATTTGTTAACAATGTAACCGTTAAAAGGAGCTTTTATTATTGAATAACTTAAAATATCGCTTATTTCTTTTTTCATTTCTTCGGCTGCTTTTAATCTTTCCTTAGCCATCTTATAAGCTAACTCTGTATCTTCAAGTTCTTTTTTTGAAGCGCTTTCTAAAGCGTAAAGTCTTTTAATTCTTTCATAATTTATTTTTATGTTATTAAAAGCTGCTTTGGCTTGCAATATATTTGCATTTACTTGTCCTCTTTTTGCATCTAAACCGGCGCTTTTAATTTTTGCTAAGATTTGTCCCTTTGTAATTTTTGTGCCTGCTTCAAACGGAAAGTATATTAATGTACCCATTAATTTAGTACTTAACTTTGCTCTTCTTACTCCCTCTACGTTCCCGGGATATTCATATTGAAACGGTACTTCTACTTTGATTATCTTTTTAACCTTTACTTTAATCGGTGTATTAGTCTTCACATTTTCATCATTCCCGCAAGCAGTGAAAAAAACTGCAAGCAATAAAAAAGAAATTAAAATTATTGTGTTATATTTTTTTCTCATTTTCATACCTATTTTTAATTTATTACTAATTTTCTTTCCAACATCAATTCGGCTTTAAAAACCGTTACATTATAGTAGTACAGAGTTTTCCAATAGTTTAATTTTGTATTTAAGGCTGAAGCTTCTATGTTTATTAAATCAATTGTTTTTTCCAATCCTTTATTATACCTGTTTGTAATAATTCTTAATGCTTCGGCTGATTGATTAACAGCTGCTTCTGCAAGCATTAACTTTGCTTTTGCAGCTTTAATATCTCTAATAGATCCGTTTATATCATTTATTCCTTTTGTTTTGGCTTTTTGATATTCAGTTTCAGCCAAGCTTAATTCCGCTTTTGATTTTTGTATTGATGCTATATTTTTGAACCCGTTAAAAATATTCCACTGCAGGTTAACGCCGACCAACCAGTTGTTGGCTTGTGTCCCGAGAAATTTAGTATCATTATATTCAAAGGCTCCGAATGCGTTTACTCTCGGTAATAATTTCATCCAATTCATTTTTTCCAATTTACCCAAAGCATTCACTTT
>DRJC01000162.1 GCA_011052365.1 Ignavibacteria bacterium | reverse complement strand
GATGATTTTTGATTTTTTTATAAAGCAGGGGCTGTGTAAATCCCGGTTCATCATTTTCGTTATGTCCGTGTTTTCTAAAACCGAAAAGGTCAATCACAACATCTTTTTTAAATATCTGTCTATATTCAAATGCAAGTTCCGTAACCCAAAGTGCAGCTTCGGGGTCTTCACCATTTACGTGAAAAATTGGTGCTTGTACCATTTTTGCAACATCTGTTGAATACTGGGAAGACCTTGCGTGCGCCGGTGAAGTTGTAAATCCGATTTGGTTATTTATGATTATGTGAATTGTACCGCCTGTCTTGTAACCATCAAGTTGTGAAAGATTTAATGTTTCCGCAACAATACCCTGTCCGGCAAAAGCAGCATCACCGTGAATTAATACAGGGATAATTTTTGAATTTGTTTTAGTGTCATTCAATCTTGTTTGTTTTGCTCTTACAATTCCCTCGACAACAGGATTAACCCATTCAAGGTGACTGGAATTTGACGCAACGGACACGGTAATTGATTTATCGTTTTTGGTTTTATATTTACCTGTTGCACCTAAGTGATATTTCACATCACCTGATCCCTCAATAGAATCCGGGTCCAATATGTCCTCAAATTCAGAAAGTATTGAATCGTAAGACTTACCAATAATATTTGCAAGTACATTTAATCTTCCCCTGTGTGCCATACCGAGCATAACTTCCTGCACATTATCGTCGTTCGCTTTGTTTAAAAGATGATCGAGTACGGGGATGAGAGTTTCAGAACCTTCAAGAGAAAATCTTTTATGCCCGATAAATTTTGTTTGGATAAATTTCTCAAAAGATTCGGCAATAATTAATTTGTTTAGAATTCCTATTTTTGTTTCGTTGTTGTAATCCGGTACATTCCGTATAGGCTCCATTTTATTTTGAAGCCAGATTTTTTCAACAGGATTTTGAATGTGCATATATTCCACACCGATTTTTTCGCAGTATGTTTTATGAACAGTTTCAAGTATCTCCCGCAACGTAGCCGTCTTTTTGCCCCCGAACCCGCCTGTAATAAATTCCCTGTCCAAATCCCAAATTGTAAATTTATAAGTTGCCGGATCCAGTTCAGGATGATAGTGGGTAGGAATACCGAGGGGATCTAAATTTGCAAGCAAATGTCCTCTTACTCTAAAAAGATTTAACAGTTGAAGAACACGCGACTGCTTTTCAATTTCTTCAGTATTATTACTTTTTTCAAAAACACCAGGCTGGTAATCGGTCGTCCATTGAACCGGGTTAAACGGTATTTCCAATTCTTCAAAAATATTCTCGTAAAATTCTTCTTTACCGAGTAAGTATTCATAAATTTCTTTTAAAAATAAACCCGATTCGGCTCCCTGTATAATCCTGTGATCGTAAGTACTTGTAATATTCATAACTTTACTTATACCGAGTGCTGTGATAGTTTGAACCGACATTGCCTGGTATTCAGCAGGATATTGAATTGCACCTGTTGCTATTATGGTTCCCTGTCCAACCATTAGCCGTGGTACTGAACTTAATGTTCCGATAGTGCCTGGATTTGTAAGGGTAATTGTTGTGCCTGCAAATTCTTCAGGTTCAATTTGTCCTTTTCTCGAACGCTTAACCAAATCTTGGTATGCCTGCCAAAAATCTTTGAAATTCATTTGGTCGACATTTTTTATATTAGGTACAATTAAAGAATGTGAACCGTCTTTCTTTTCAATATCTATTGCTAATCCCAAATTTATGTTTGCTCTTTTCAGAAGGGTAGGCTTGTCGTTAACAATTGTAAAAGCATTATTAATTGCGGGATATTTTTTTACTGCATTCAAAATTGCCCAGCATATTAAATGGGTAAAAGAGACTTTTCCTTTGTTGTTTCTTTTAAGATGCCTGTTAATAATTTTTCTGTTTTCTTCGAGGAGTTTTACAGGAACTGTCCTAAGAGAAGTAGCAACCGGAATGCTAAGACTGTCGTTCATGTTTTCAAGAATTTTAGCAGAACTCCCTGCAATTATTCTCGTTTCATCTTTCTCATCCGGAGTAGGTAGATTAAGATTTTTTGTACTAAATATAGTCGATTTGTTTGAAGAACTTTCCTTGTTTTTCTTATTTTCTATTTTTAAAAAAAAGTTTTGCCATTGTTCCGGTAACTGGGTAGGGTCTTCTGAAAACTGTTTATGCAAATATTCCACAAACCAGGTATTGGCACCAAATTTTTCCAGTTCTTCCTGTTGTTCATTTGTAAGTTTTATAGGCTTCATTTTGATGAAAGTATAATAAATTAAAATTTAATTGTTAAATCTATGAAACAAACAATCTACTTCATAGTTGGAATTGTGAGATGAATCAAAGTAATGACACCACCTCCGGATTACACGAGACTTTGTTATCGAATTCGATAGATTTAATTTATGCATTATTTTTTGCTTGAAAAAAATGTCTAAGAAAAATGATCAAACCGCCACTCATAGCTATTATAAATAACCACCATTGATAATAAATAGGTATTCCTCCTTCTACTATAAATCGAGATTGCCAGATGAAAGTAAGCAGAATAAGTGCTGCACATATAATTTCGCCCAACCATTCTTTCTTTTTTAATATTTTTGTTCCAAAACGTTGAGGATAATATAAAATTAAAACAGCAGCAAAAATTAATCCCATACTAAATAATACAGGTACCAGCCAGGGAGCAATCCAAGGAACTGGAATAAGGAAAAGGATATCCCAGTCAAACATTCCCTTTGGCCAATTAATAAAAATTTTCAACCAGGCATAATAAAATATATCCCACACTCCGAAGGTAAAAATAAATAGTGCAAATTTTTCTTTGAACGGTTTGAAAGACATTTGTGCTACAAACCAAAGCATTATCAGAGTTGCTGCTTCCCGTCCGATTTCAATAACTGCAACAGGCATAGGAATCATCTTGATGGGGAAGAAAAAACCATTGGAATAATACAGTAGCCGTAGATAAACAACAATTGCCGACTCTAAATATGCCATTGCAATTCCAAAAATCAGATAAATAAAAAAAATATACCTGTTATTTGGTAGTTGCTTACCCAATTTTAATCAATCTCCAGTTATCCAAAAATTCAAAATAAAAAAGAAATAAATTATCCCTTTACTTTGATGCCTGCCACTTTAGTTCTTTTTAACAAAAGTGCATTTAATGCTACAATCAATGAAGAGCCTGACATAGAAACGGCTGCGGCTTCAGGGCGTAGTATAAGTCCCAATGAGGGGTAAAATAATCCTGCAGCAATGGGGAATGCAATTGCATTATAACCTGTAGCCCACCAAAGATTTTGATGCATTTTACGCAATGTAGCACGGCTTAAAGTTATTGCTCCAATTACATCAAACGGATCGGATTTCATTAAGACTACATCGGCAGTTTCCATTGCAACATCACTGCCTGCGCCAATTGCAATGCCTACATTAGCTTGTGCAAGAGCGGGTGCATCGTTAATTCCGTCTCCAACCATAGCCACAAGTTTTCCCTGTGATTGCAGTTCTTTAACTTTATCGGCTTTTTGACCCGGCAGCACTTCGGCAAAAACAGTTTCTATTCCAAGCTCTCCGGCAATACGTTCCGCAGTTGCACGATTATCACCGGTAAGCATTGCTACCTGCACACCCATCTCAGTTAATTTTTCTACCGCATATTTTGCATTAGCTCTTACTTTATCGGCAATGGCAATTAGACCGGCAAATTTTCCGTCAATTGCCGCATAGATAACTGTTCTGCCGGCGCCCTCAAGTGAGGCTGCTGTTTCTGCGAAACTGTCCATAGATATCTCGTTATCATTCATTAATTTTCTGTTGCCTACTAATAATGTTTTCCCTTCTACTACCGATTTCATTCCGTGACCCGGTATAGCACTAAAACCTGTAGTTGCCGTTAAAGTTAAATTCAGTTCCTTTGCCTTATCAACAACAGCTTGTGCCAAAGGATGCTCTGAAGATTGTTCGGCTGAAGCAACAAGTTTCAAAAATTCATTTTCATTTATAACTTCATCTGATGTTTTTATTTCAACTATCTGTGGTTTTCCTTCTGTAAGTGTACCGGTTTTATCAAAAATAATAGCCTTAAGCTTTGCTGCTTGTTCAAGTGCAGTGGCATTTTTATAAAGGATACCATTCTGAGCACCGAGACCTGTGGCGACCATAATGGCGGTAGGTGTTGCTAAGCCCAAAGCATCGGGACAGGCGATAACAACTACTGTAATTGCAAGTGTAAGTGCCCAAATTGTGATATTAGTGTCCGCCGGAATAACGGAACCGCCGAGATAGAGCCAACCGAAGAAAGTTGCTAATCCAAAAATTATAGCTGCGGCAACCAACCACTGAGCCGCTTTGTCGGCTAACCGTTGAGAAGGTGCTTT
>DRJC01000161.1 GCA_011052365.1 Ignavibacteria bacterium | reverse complement strand
GCAAATAGATTTTTAAAAACCGGGTGTTCAAAATTAATTTTATCAAATGAAAGATAATTTTTATTTGTGTATTTTTTCCCTGAAGCTTTGACGTTTGCTGCTATCTTAAGTCCGGATAATATGTTTTGAAAACTTGTTGCGGCAATAGAACTTCCCGGTAATAAAATTAAACTTCCACCGGCTTCAATATATTTTTGTAATCTATTTAAATTAGTAAAGGTCTTAGAAGGAATGAAAATTATTACATCAAAATTAGAAAGATTTAATGATGCCAATTGGTTTGAATTTACTTGAACTATATTTATATCGTTTTTGTTTTTGCCGGAAGTTAAAGCCGGAAGTATAAACTGCTTGTCGGAGGGATTGTCTGAAAACAAACCCACATTTATCTTTTTGGGAATATAGAAATTTACATATTTTCTATTATCCTGCAGTATCTCATCATCATCAATTTCAACAAAAGCACTAATAAAGCCTGCGGTTGAAACATCACTGCTCATTTCCAAACTTGCTGATGCACCAGGATTAAGGCTTAAATTTTTCTGGCTCTTTCTTTTCCCGTTTATAAAAAGAGAAAGAACAATATCATTAACTTTTTCGGGTGAATAATTAGTGACAGAAGTGTTAAAAATTACCGGTTTGTTTTTCTCAAAAATTTGTGTACCCAAAGTCAATTTATCAATGCCAACATTTTGATATTTACCTCCTCCAAATTTAATGGTATATAGCCTGATGTTTTCAAAAGTATTTTTGTTTTTAGAAGTATTATCAAACAAGCTCCGTTTTTGGAAATCTGAAAGAATGTACAATTCTTTATTAAAATTATTTGAAGAAGAAAGTAACGTTAATCCTTTTATAACGGCATCGTTCAAAAATCCTGTGACAGGCGATATTTTCATCTCCTTAATTTTGTTTTTCAGAGAGGAAAGGTTTTTGGTCAATTTATATTCTTGAAATTTTGAACCTGAAACCAAAATAAGTTCTGCATCATCGCCTTCTTTTAACTGAGCAAGAATTTTGTTTATTTCGGATTTTGCCTGATTAAACAAAGAACCGTTTTTCTCTACAAGCGACATACTGAAAGAATCATCTAAAATAAAAACAGCAGATGTTTTTGATGCAGAGGTTGTACCTTTTAGAGCAATTCCTTTTAATGTCGGACGGGCAAATGCAAAAACGATAAATAAAATAATTAAAACTCTAAGTGCCAACAATAACCACTGTTTAAATTTAATTTTTCTAATCTTACTTTTCTGTAATTCTTTTAAAAATTTGAGTGTGCTGAAGTCAACCTTTTTTAACTTCCTCAAATTTAACATATGAATAATCACAGGAATAGCTGCCGCCAAAAGACCGAATAAGATTGTGGGGTTTAGGAATAGCATAAAGTTGACTTTCGATTTGACATTAAATTTTGATTGTTTTACATTAAAATGAAATTAAATAATACTTATGCGGATAAGCGGATGTTGGCACGTGTCGATGATCCGCTTTTTATTTAAATTTAACCCTCCACACACTAAAATACGAAGGACTATTCATAGTATAATTTCCTGAAAGTGTTTGTCTTTTAAGATTTTTACGTAATTCATTAACAACGGGATCTTTCCTTTTATTTGCTGTAATCAGACTTTCACTTAATTTAAAATCATACAAAACACAACCCAAGAGTATATCAACTAATTGAATCAATAAGTTTGAATGAGACTCAAGTCTACAAATATTAAAAATAGAATTATAATATAATTCCGGAGATAATTTTCTCTTTATTTTATTTAGTATTGTCTCCTCAAATGATTCATTATATTTTTTTGAAATATTTAAGTAATCTGGTAAAATACATAATTGAGGCTTAACCAAATTTTTAAGATTTCCTAAAATAAGAGTGGAAAAAAAACTTGAATACATATCCCAAGTACTTGTGAATATATTATAAGGCTTAAAATGGGGATCATCTCGATCAATAATTATTGCAGAAAATTTAGCTCCAAAAAAGTTAAAGTATTTGCTGATAATTTTTTTATAAATTGAATTATTTTGTGAATTAATCTTAGTGTATTTTAATTCAAATTTATCATTATTTATAGATAACTTTGAAAGTGCTGTTAAATTATTCTTATTCTGATATTCAATTATTGTTTTCTCTCTTTGTTTTCGTGAAAGTTCTCTAATCTCTAATGCACAACTTAATATTGAATCATACAACTTGTATGGTCTATCAATCATTAAAACACCAATACCGAAAAACCTTTCACTTAGTAATGTTCCTGATTCATCGGCAAATACAAAGTAATTATTTTTGTCAGGCATTTTTTACTTTAAACTTTTCTCAACAATTTTAATTTCTTTTTCTTTTAAGTTGTAAAACTTAAAAATTATTTTGTTCGTTTCTTATCGAAAACTATTTTCTTTCTATCTTGAAAATAATAATATATTAAACTTAAAACTAAGCTCTTTAACAAATTAGAACCTGAATGATATTTTCTTTAATAACTTTTATTAACCGATACACTTAGTGGTTAAATCTGCGACAGCCTAAAATTCAAATAATGTTTGATAGTGATTTTTCAA
This sequence comes from Ignavibacteria bacterium, assembly GCA_011052365.1. Taxonomy (GTDB): domain Bacteria; phylum Bacteroidota; class Ignavibacteria; order Ignavibacteriales; family Ignavibacteriaceae. Next base: position 5,550 of record DRJC01000161.1, on the reverse strand, counting down.
TAGTATACATTTTAGCTTTAAAATTTTCATGTTTTATAAAGCAGTAAATACTATTAACAGACAAACAATGTTCAAAAACACCTCTTTAGAAAAAATCTTTTATAAAATATTAACAATAATATTACTATCTAATTTATTTTATCCGAATAATCTTACCTTCGCACAAGATTCACTAAAGTATCAATTAAATAACATAATTGTTACGTCTAAAAAGTCGCCTTTTTTTTATTTGGAAATCAGCCGAAGCATAGAGCTGATTAACAACAATGATTTTTCTAAAATACCTGTTAGCACACCCGGAGATCTTTTAAATTATGCTAATTCCGTGGATCTAAGGCAGCGGGGAATAAACAGCATTCAGGGTGACGTAGGAATACGCGGAGGTTCTTTCGAGCAAACCTTGATAATGATAGATGGAATAAAAATAATTGATCCGCAGACAGGACATTATAATATGAATTTACCTTTAACATTAAATAATATTAGTAGAGTTGAAATTGTTAAAGGCAGTACTTCCAGCTTTTACGGTCCGAATGCTTTTAGCGGTGTAATAAATTTTGTAACCAAACGTAAAAGAACGAACAGCTTAAGCTTACAGACTGAAGGAGGGGCAAATGGCTATGTTTTGGGTTCGGTTTTTGGGAGTCTGAATTTATGGGGAGTAAGTAATAATATAGCTTTCGAAAAAATTAAGTCTGATGGCTACAGAAATAATACGGAATATAATATCACAACTTTTTCATACGGTGGAGCTTTTGTCGGTACAAATTTCTTGACCGATATTTTCTTTGGGTATAATAATAAAAAATTTGGTGCCAACAGTTTTTACACGCGAAGGTTCCCGTTGCAAGCCGAACACACTAAAACGAAATTTTTAAAAATCTCAACTCTAATAAATAATGGTAATTTTAATACATCTGTAAAGGCTTATTGGCGAAGAAACGATGATGAGTTTGTTTTAATTAAAACTAATCCTGCTTTTTATAAAAACATTCATCAAACAAATGTTTATGGTTTTCAAATTAAAGAGGATATTTCTTCACGTATAGGAAAAACTTTTTTAGGTGGGGAATATGTTTATGATAAAATAAAAAGTAATAACTTGGGAATTCATAACAGACACAAAAGAGGTGTTTTTATAGAGCAGCAATTTCAAAAATTTTCAAAATTCAAAATAAAAGTAAGCGGTTATGCTTATAATTATTCCTCTATAGGCTGGCGGCTGTGGCCGGGATTTGAAATAGGATACGAACTGTCAAACAAGCTGAATATTTTCGGCAATATGGGTAAAGCATTCAGAATACCAACATACACGGAACTTTATTATCACGATCCTGTTACACAAGGTAACAGGCTTTTAAAGTATGAAGAAAGTTTAAGCTATGAATTAGGCATCAATTTCCAAAATTCAAATCTATCGATAAACTCCAGCTTTTTTAGGAGAGAAGAAAAAAACCGTATCGATTGGGTTCGACTTTCGGAAAGTGCACCTTGGCGTGCGATGAATATTAGTTCCGTAAACACAACCGGCTTTGAGTTAAATTTTCGAATTGATTTACATAAAAGTTTTATGAACATACGCCTGTTTGGAAATAACCCGCTGTTTAATATGATAAGTGTTAAGTATACTTATTTGAATTCCGATAAAAAAAACTCACGGTTTATGTCACGATATCTTCTTGAATATTTAAAACATCAATTGATTATTAGTATTGGTCAGAGTGTTTGGGGGAACACTAATATAAATTGGTTTATTCGATATGAAGACAGGTTAAACGTTGAAAACCATTTTTTAGTTGATCTTAATATTAATAAAAAAATTAGCAGTTATAATGTTTACGTAAAAGGAACAAATTTGTTTAATACTCCGCATTTTGATATTGTCGGCGTTCCTTTACCCGGTAGGCAATTAATTGCGGGGATTAAATATTCATTAAAGTGATTATTGAATTTTAGAGTTTGAAATTAAATTTTTCAACTTCTTTTATCAATTTGCTTTAATAAGTTGGTAAAAATAAAATAATGAAAAGGTAAAAAATTATACCAATAAGCTTTCCCCGTCCAATTGTAAGGCTCAAAATAAGCTGTTACAAATAATTTGTTTTTAACACCTTCTTCGTTTATTCTAAATTCCAACCAAGCTTTACCCGGCAGTTTCATTTCCGCACGAAGTAGAAGTCTCTTATTTGCTATAATATCCTCTACTCTGAAAAAACCTACAACATCGTATATTCTTAATGCATTTGAACTTCTTCTCCCCCTTGATGCTCCAACGCCCATCAATATTGAATCCAATATTCCCCGCAAACGCCACAGCCAGTTAGAATTAAACCATCCTTCATCACCACCGATTTTACATATAGATTTAAATAGAGATTCCTTTTTCTTCAAAGATAAAAGTGAATATGAACTAATATAATATGGAGGCTTTTTTAACTCGTGCAGCTTTAAAGCTAATTCATGAGCACGGGGATATTCATCCGACCACCTGGAGTAAACGGCATCTAATTCCTCTCTTGACATTGCTCTAAGCAAAGCTTCTTTAAATGTTATTGGTCTGTACATTGATGAAGGAAGTGTATTTACACTCTGACAAAGGACATCGTTTTTACAGCTTTGCATTAACGATTTTACTACAGGTGCGGACACAGGGGTTTGGAGGCTGATAATATATGAGTAAATTTTAAAGCTTTTAAAAAAAGTATGTATGAAAATTTTTTTCTTGTTTAACAGCTTGGACATTATCTTTAGCATTTCTTCGTATGTCAATATTTCCATTCCACCTACGTCATAAACATTGCCTGATGTTTCTTCTTTTTCCAAAACTCCTACCAGCACATTAATTAATGTTCTCATACTTATCGGCTGGCATTTTGTTTTAGCCCAGTAAGGAAGGAGAAAAACAGGGGATTTCATAACCAAACTTTTAAGAATTTCATAGGATGCACTGCCCGAACCAATGATTATTGCCGCTCTTAAAATTGTTACAGGAATCTTTCCCGATTGAAGAGTTTCAGCAACTTGGATTCTACTTCTTAAATGTGGTGACAATGTTGTTTGTACATCGCCCAGTGCACCAAGATAAATTATTCTTTTTACACCACATTCTTCTGCTGCTTCCCTAAAATTATTAGCTGCGCGTATATCTGCTACCTCAAATTTTTTGGGACCGAGTAATAAAGAATGTATTAAATAATATGCTGTGTGAACTCCTTTTAATGCTGTTTTAAGTTGTTCGGGTTTTAATGCATCTGCAACTACAATTTCGGCTTTTGGCCAGCGTCCCTCAATTTCATTTGAAGATGCCCTCGCCATTACTCTAACTTTATAACCGCGTTCTAAAAGTTCGGGAACAAGTCTTCCCCCAACATAACCGGTTGCACCGGTAACTAATATTGTCCCTAATCCAAGCTTAGGTTCAGTTAGCAAATTTAAACAGAGGAGTTCATCACCATTCCATTTCATATTTATAAATTAATATTTATAAACATAAAATACTTGATAAAAATTATTAAACTTTGATAAACCTATTGATGTTTTCTTCAATAGCCTTTATTAATTGTCGCACTTGTAATATTTAAAATGATATGTTATATTATGTGTTACAACATATAAGTTTAATTTGAGAAGTAGATGGGAACGGTACTAAAAAAAAGATTAAAGCAATCAAAATTTGAGTCGGATGAACAAGAAGCTATGCTGAATATACTTGTTTGCTCAAATCACATCAAATCACGTCTTGAAGAAGTTTGTTCAAAGTATGGTATCACCCAGGGACAATTCAATGTACTACGAATTCTTAACGGCAATTATCCCGAAGGTTATGCAAGGTGCGATATAATAAGCAGGATGATAGAACCGGCTCCAGACGTAACAAGACTGATTGACCGTTTAATAAATCAAGGTTTTGTGGAAAGGTATACTTCAGACAAAGACAGAAGGCTTTCCATTGCAAGGATAACAAAAAAAGGAAAGAATATATTAAGAAAAATTAAGCCCAAAATAGATTTTCTTTCTACTATCGTTTCGGATAAACTAAATAAAACAGAGAGGAAACAACTTTCGATTCTTTTAGAAAAAGTTTATTGTGATCTTTTCTAAAATTTTTTAAATAAATATGTGTTGCAACATTATTTTATACTAAACATAATCAATAATATTATTAAAGGAGACTGTTATGAATATAGAAGCAAATGTAAAAGACCTCAATCAAATGGTACTTGAAGGAAAGATGATGGATGCCTTTGAAAAATACTATGCAGATGATGTGGTCATGCAGGAAATAGGCATGGAGCCGACTGTCGGCAAAGATGCAAACAGGGAAAGAGAAGTTAAATGGCTTGAAGGTATCACCGACTTCCGTGGGGCTGAAGTAAAAAATGTAGCCTTGGGAGATGATTTGTCAATGGTGGAATGGTTTATGGACTACTCACATAAAGAATATGGAGATGTTAAAATGGACCAGGTTTCGGTACAGACTTGGAAAGACGGTAAAATAGTTAAAGAAATATTTTATCACGGATAATTAATTTAAAGAGACGTATCTAACTACCCTACAGCAGTTATGATGCGTCTCCATATTAATATTTATTTGTTCATCTCTGCAATTAAATTTAGAGCGCTTCCGGCTTTAAACCATTCGATTTGAGGTTTATTCATTGTGTGGTTAAGCACTGCTTTGTCCTGCGAACCGTCTTCGTGTTTTATGATAAGATTTAATTGTTTGCCTGGAACTAATTCTTTCAAACCGGTTATATCTAATTTATCGTTTTCTTGAATTTTATCGTAGTCGTTCGGATCAGCAAAAGTTAAAGGAAGCATACCTTGTTTTTTCAAATTTGTTTCGTGAATACGTGCAAAGCTTTTAACAATGATTGCTCTTCCTCCAAGGAATCTCGGTTCCATTGCTGCGTGCTCACGTGAAGATCCTTCACCGTAATTTTCATCGCCTACAACAACCCAGCCGATACCTTCCGCTTTATAATGACGCGCAACTTCGGGTACTGATTTATATTCGCCTGTTAACTGATCTTTGACAACACCGGCTTTATCGTTAAAATAATTTATTGCACCGATAAACATGTTGTTTGAAATGTTATCCAAATGTCCGCGGTATCTTAGCCAAGGACCCGCCATCGAAATATGATCGGTTGTACATTTACCTTTTGCTTTTAATAATAATCGAAGGTCGGTCAAATCTTCACCTTCCCAAGGTTTGAAGGGAGTTAAAAGTTGAAGTCTCTCGCTTTCAGGGCTAACACTTACTTCAATACCTGAACCATCTTCAGCAGGAGGAATAAATCCTTCTTCATCTTCAACAAATCCCGAGGGCGGAAGTTCTTCGCCGCTTGGAGGATCTAATTTTACTTTTTCTCCGTTTTCGTTTGTCAGTTCATCTGTAATAGGATTGAATGATAAACTTCCTGCAATTGCAAGTGCGGTGGTTAATTCGGGACTTGCAACAAAGGCTAAAGTATTAGGATTACCGTCGTTTCTTTTTGCAAAATTTCTGTTGAATGATGTTACAATCGTGTTTCTTTCGCCTGATTC
>DRJC01000160.1 GCA_011052365.1 Ignavibacteria bacterium | reverse complement strand
CTTTCCGGTTTTTTTTGGATATTGTATTTATCCAATCAATTGTTATTTTTTCTTTATTAATCATTATCTATAAATCGGCAGTATTCAGTTTTTGCTGCCGTAAATCTGTATTGTGTTTAAATACTCTTTTAGGTTTTCTTTTTTTCGTCTCCTGTTTGCATACCGAAGCATTCTGTCACGGTTAACCGAATATTTTCTAAATGCTTCATTGAAGATAGTTCGCATTTCAGCCCCTTGTTGAGCGGCAAAAACCACCTCATCACAGAAGATGTCAACCAGTAATTTTTCTATTGAAATTGTATTGATCCCGTTTGTATTCTGAACAGGGGATTCAGTTATTAAAGGTTTGATAATGAGAGCTCCTTTATCTACAGGCAGATACTTGTTCAATATGTCATTTGTAGGCTCAATAAAAATGTATTGGTAAAATTCTTTTAGAAAATAGAACACGGATAAAGCAGCTTCTTTTTCAACCTCAACAATTAAATAAAAGCGTCCGGGTTGATGAACCATAAATTCATTTAAGCTTGATGAATTCCAAATACAGGTTTTCAGATATGGAAACTCTTTTTTGAGTTTCTTATGGATGGATTTCATTTTAGGAGATACCTCAGGAAAATAAATCTTTGACATACCCATTTTAAACTTTCCTCTTCCTATACGGCTAATAATTCCTGATTGTACAAGTTTGTAAATCCGCCAATTAATAGTGCTGGGTTTTACATTTGGGTCAAGGGTTAAATAAAAAGCCCGGATATCCTTTATAGTAAACATCGTACCGTCTGTAAATTGAGACTTTAATTTGTCGATATGTAGTTTGTTCGTTGCGATAATTTTAACAATTTAATTGCAAATGTACAAAACTATATTATGGCAGCAAAATAAAAATACTGCCGATAATTAGAATATATTGAGGGAGGTTGTACTCTTTCCGATTTTTCGTCGGGATGTGTGCAATTTGCGTTGGCTTTGTGATTTATATTTTCTGTCTGTTTTTTAGCTTGCCCTACGGTTTGAATATGGTGCGTCCCGCATTTTCTTGTTTTAATTTTCTTTAAAGTTACATCTTTTATTTTACCGTTCAGTTTCCTATGATGCCGGGATTTGTGGCATGGTCTATACCCTGCTTTTGTCTGCTGGCCTTTTATGATTCTATTTTTCCTAATATTTCTATTGCTTCCATATCAAATTTCGAGAAGGCAAACCATTTCTTTCCTAAATCTTTCAGGCTTGCTCCAAAATGATAAATTTCTTTGTTGTCGATTATTAAAAATCTATCGTGTGCTTTATTAAAATTCTTTAATTCAATGGGCTTGTATTGTGAGTTATACTTATCTAAATCTAATTTCAGCTGCTTAGATATATTTTTTGTGTAGATTTTTACATTAATTTTTTGGTTTTTACTAAACATCGTTAACACAGTTTCATCCACATAATTATCCATTAAAACAATTGATTTTTTTGCACTTTTTATTAAATCAGAAACAAACAAATACGCATCAAATACTTGTCCGTTATAAAATATTCCTTGTTTTGGCTTTATACTATTATTTTCAAGTGCCTGAAATAATAATTCAAATCTTTTATCACTTTCTATCTGCTTTTGTTCAATTTTATCAAGTCGTTGAAATACTGTTACATTATTTAAAATAAATTTTCGCATTTCCACGAACGCTTCCATAATTCTGATACTCACATCAACAGCTGTTTGGCTGTGCAATACTGCAGAAAGCATTGCAACACCTTGTTCTGTAAAAGCATATGGATTTACAGTTGAGTGTTTAAGTTTTTCAAACCGGTCGCAATTTGCGACCAGTTCATCTTTCTCATTATCAGTTAATTGAAATCTAAAACTATCCGGAAATCTATTTAAGTTTCTTTTTACTTGTTCATTCAATCTTTTTGTTGGGACATCATATAATTCAGCTAAATCTCTGTCAATCATTACCTGAAATTCACGAAATGTAAATATCCTATTTTGAATATTGCTTACCGTTATCCCTTTATTATTATCACTCATTATTGTCCTTTATTGATAATCTAATTTGATTATTGGATTACATGACAAATATACAGATTTCAAGGTGATAAAGTCTTCATTAATTATTTTTCAATCCTGCAATTTTTTATGAATAATTTTCTCTTTCTCAATTACATTCTTGATTTTATGTGCCTGTTGGGCTTGCCCATAACTCCTTATTATCCAACCATTTTAAACTGTTTGTCCCGTTAATATCTTGTTAAACACTCTATCTTGTCTTTTATCTTTACTTCTGTGCCTGAGTCTACTGAACGCTGGAAAGACGTACTTCTGTTATTCTTGGTAAAAGGAAAAGGGATATATTTTGTTTTCAACGTTTTATTCTTTTGAAGTCTTGTTGAGATGGTTTTTCTCAGGAAGGCTGGTTATGGCCTCAAATGTAGGAAAGTTTTGCTTTGGTTTGCAGTAAAGGTGTTTTTTAGACTTGGATAAAATAGGCCTGATAGAAAAAAGGAGGTTAAAGGCTTCCATAGGTGTTGATAATATTAGCTTTGCAGCAGACGAAATATGATGAATGAGAT
>DRJC01000159.1 GCA_011052365.1 Ignavibacteria bacterium | reverse complement strand
GCGGTTCAATTGGCTGTGTACACCTTATTTGTAATAAAACTATTAAAGTTAGCAACATTGATAATAAAAACGTCTTCGTCATTTTTATTCCCATTTCAATTTTAAATTAAATTGAAAAACATATTTGGGCAATTGCTGCAGGATATGTTTTTTTTTTCTTAAAAATATACAAAAAGAGAAGATTATAGAATTTCTTAAAAATACATATTTACGTGAAAGATTTTCCCGTTCCATTATTACCCCGTTAAATAAATGAACTGAATTATTCTCTATTTTGTTCTGAGGTTATTTTTAAGGAAGAATAAGTGAAAGGAAAGGAAGAAATTAACAACCTCAAATTCTTAATTTATTATAAACAATTTTTTATCCTTTATCAAAGGGTTTGTGAAAACATTATAAATTTGAAAAACCTGTTTTACCTGTCTATTCCTTTGCAAAAATTCCCGATGTTTTAAAAACATCGGGAATTTATATGCAGTTGCAGAAAGGAAACCTTTGAAAGATTAAATCATCGGTGTAATCTTTATATCCATACGTTGTAAATATGTCACCGCTATGCGGCTTTAGATTACAAATGTTTATCATTTTAAAAATAACTGCATTGTGCAGCATTCCTTTAAATTGACAATAAAACAAAATATGGATAAGTTTGATGAGCAAAAATTGATAACTTTAACGTATGATTACACAATATATACCGATTTTTATAGTCCTCACAATAGCAATAATATTTGCCTTTGTTACCGTATCTGCTTCTAAAATTTTTGGTCCCCAAAGACCAAACAAAAGCAAACTTTCTACTTACGAAAGCGGAATGAAACCCATCGGTACAACTAAAGAAAGGATGTCCGTTAAATATTACCTTGTTGCAATGCTGTTCATCATTTTTGATCTTGAAGTGATTTTTGTTTATCCATGGGCGGTAAAATTTAAGAGTATGTATGCAGAAGAGGGAATTTCTGTCTTTCTTTCAATGTTGGTTTTTCTTATAGTGCTGGAGTTAGGTTACTTATATGTTTATAAAAAAGGCGGGTTTAAATGGGATTAGAAGCTCACTTAAAATCAGATGGATTTATTACAACAACTATTGATGCTGTAATTGCATGGTCAAGACAAAATTCTGTTTGGCCAATGCCTATGGGTATTTCGTGCTGTGCTATTGAAATGATGGCAGTAGCAGATCCCAAATACGATATTGCACGTTTCGGTTCCGAAGTAATGCGTTTTACTCCCCGCCAATGCGACTTGATGATTGTTGCCGGAACGGTTACTTATAAAATGTCTCACGTTGTTAGAAAAATTTACGACCAAATGCCCGATCCTAAATGGGTGATAGCCATGGGCGCGTGTACTTCAACCGGGGGTATTTACAGAACATATTCTGTGGTTCAGGGAATAGATCAATTTTTACCCGTTGATGTTTATCTTGCCGGGTGTCCCCCAAGACCCGACAATCTATTGCACGCTTTAATACAAATACAAAAGAAAATAGGTAAAACAAAAGCAAGAGATTTCCAAAATAAACCTTTGCCCGAATTACCTATAATCCAAAATAATTAAGCTTATGGAATTGAAAGAACTGATCACTCAAAAACTTCAAGAAAACTTTCCGGATTCATTCATTAGTTCTAATGTTTATATGGGTGATTTGTCTGTAGAAGTTGATAAAAAAGACATTGTAAAAATTTGCACATTATTAAAAGAAAATTCGGAATTGGAATTTATTTTGTGCGAAGACGTTACTGCGATAGATTGGTCAAAAAGGAAAGACAGGTTCACAGTCGTTTATCATATCTTTTCATTCAAGCATAACTTCAGGCTTCGTATTAAAGCAAATGTTGACGAATCGGATTGTACAATAGATACGGTATCATCCGTTTGGAATACAGCAAATTGGGAAGAAAGAGAAGTTTATGATATGTTCGGTATAAGTTTTAATAATCACCCTGATTTAAGAAGAATGTATATGCCGGAAGATTTTGAACATTATCCATTAAGAAAAGATTTTCCATTAACGGGAATACCCGGTTCACTATCTCTTCCTAAAAAATAAATTGATATGGAAAAATTAACAGAAAAAGATATAAATCCTAAAATATTACAAGCATTGATGGACATCGAATCTGACGTAACTGTTGACGAAGCCCTTGAAAATGAGATGATTCTGAATATGGGTCCCCAGCACCCCGCAACACACGGTGTACTGAGACTTTTGCTCAGATTAGACGGAGAGACAATTGTTGCCTGCGTACCTGATTTAGGTTACCTGCATAGGGGATACGAAAAACTTGCTGAAAATATGACCTTCTATGAGTTTATTCCTCATACCGACAGGTTGGATTATCTTTCCCCAATGTCTAACAATGTTGCTTGGGTTCTTGCAGTTGAAAAATTGGCTGGAATAGAAGCACCGCCAAGAGCACAGTACATAAGAATGATGGTTGCCGAATTAGCAAGAATTGCATCTCATTTAATTGCCATCGGAGCACTATCAATGGATGTGGGAGCTCTTACTGTCTTTCTCTGGACTTTAAGAGAAAGGGAAAAAATTCTTGATATTTGGGACCTTCTCTGCGGTGCAAGATTTACAAATAGTTACACGAGAATAGGAGGCGTTGCAAACGATGCACAACCCGAAGCCTTGGCTATGGTTAGAGATTTTATAGTTCAGCTTGAAGGAAGTATTGACGAATGCGAACGACTAATTAATTCAAATAAAATATTTATCGAACGACTTGACGGAATTGGTGTTGCAACAAAAGAACAGGCAATTGATTTTGGATTTACAGGTCCGAACTTAAGAGCATCCGGTGTTGAGTTTGATTTAAGAAGAGCAACTCCGTACATGTTTTACAACGAAATGGATTTTAATATTCCTGTATATACCGAAGGTGATTCACTTGCAAGATATTTTGTTAGAGCCGATGAAATAAGAGAAAGCGCAAAAATAGTAAAACAGGTTTTGGATAAGATTCCACAGGGCGAAACACTGTTAAACCAACCTAAAAAAGTTCTGCCGAAAAAAGTAGAAGTGTATTCAAAAATGGAAGAACTAATTCACGATTTCATGATTGTTAATTTTGGAATAAATCCTCCGAAAGGAGATATTTATTCTGCAATTGAAAATCCGAAAGGTGAGCTTGGCTTTTATCTTGTTAGTGAAGGTGAGGGTCATCCATGGAGATGTAAAATAAGATCGCCCTCGTTTGTAAATCTACAGTCATTGCCTTATTTGGTTAAAGGGCATATGATTTCAGATGTGGTTGCAATTATTGGTAGCCTTGACGCAATAATGGGCGAAGCGGATAAATAATTTTAAGGAAAAGTATAAATTAATCCCGAAGGGATGCCTTTCCGTAGGAATCCTTCGGATCGGCAAAATTAAAAAGTTATTAGATAGATGGAATTCAAGTTTACAACGGAAAATCAAGAAAAGATAAAGGATATTCTAAAAAAATATCCTACAAAAAAAGCAGCGGTTATGCCTGTACTTTATTTGGGACAGGAACAAAACGGCTGGATATCAAAAGAAGTAATGATAGAGATTGCTTCAGTTTTGGAAATTACCGAGGAAGAGGTCTTTGGAGTAGTTACTTTTTATACTATGTTTTTTGAAAAACCTATGGGTAAAAATCATCTGCAAGTATGCACAAATGTTTCGTGTATGTTAAGAGGTGGATATGAAATTTATCAACAGGTAAAAGAAAAACTTGGAATTGATAATATGGAAGTTACTGAAGACCAAAAATTTTCATTGGAAGAAGTAGAGTGTATGGGCTCTTGCGGAACTGCGCCGATGATGGCTGTAAATGAAGATTATTTTGAAGATTTAACTGCAGAAAAAGTGAACGAAATTATTGAATCCCTAAAAGAAAAGAACTGATGGAAAAAATTGTTTTACCTGACATAAAAGATTTACACAAGTTAGATGTATATAAAGCTAATGACGGCTATACTGCAATTAAAAAAGCATTAAGTCAATCAACCGATGATATAATTGATCAAGTGAAAAAATCGGGACTTAGAGGAAGGGGTGGAGCCGCATTCTTAGCCGGACTAAAATGGAGCTTTATGCCTAAGACAACCGATAAACCGAAATATCTTTGTGTAAACGGCGATGAAAGCGAACCCGGTTCTTTCAAGGACAGACAAATATTCGATTTTAATCCTCATCAATTAATTGAAGGGACATTAATTACTTGTTATGCTATCGGTGCAAAGACAGCCTATGTTTACATTAGAGGCGAGTATCATAAATGGATAAAACTATTTCAGAAAGCTTTGGATGACGCCTATGCAGCCGGCTTTGTCGGTGAAAAGATGAAAGAAACTTTCAATACTGATTTTGCTTGTGAAATCTATGTTCACAAAGGAGCAGGTGCTTATATATGCGGTGAAGAATCGGCGCTGATGAATTCAATTGAAGGACAAAGAGGGTATCCGAGGATTAAGCCTCCGTTTCCTGCACAGAACGGGTTGTGGGGCTGTCCTACAACAATAAACAATGTAGAAACAATTACAAACGTTCCCAAAATTATAAACAATGGCTGGGAATGGTTTTCAAAAATCGGGGAGCCGAAACACCCCGGTACAATATTATTCGGTATTAGCGGGCACGTTAACAAACCCGGTGTTTATGAACTGCCAAGCGGTACTTTACTTACGGATATTATTTACAAATATGCGGGCGGAGTTCCGGGTGATAAAAAAATATTGTGTGTTATCCCGGGTGGTTCTTCAATGCCCCCTTTGATAGGTACTGAGATTGAAGGTGTTAAAATGGATGCCGAATCACTTAAAGCTGCCGGTTCGTCAATAGGTACCGGCGGAATAATTGTAATGGATGAAGATACGGAACTTGTTAAAGTATTGGCTCGTATTTCTAAATTCTACTATCACGAAAGTTGCGGACAATGTACGCCCTGCCGCGAAGGTACAAGTTGGCTTGTAAGAATATTGGACAGGATTGCAAAAGGGAACGGTTCATCCCACGATTTGGATATGCTTATTAATGTTGCAAGCAATATAGAAGGTAATACTATCTGTGCTTTGGGTGAAGCAGCAGCCTGGCCTGTTAGATTTATGATAACTCGTTTCAGAGATTATTTTGAAGAAAGAGTTCAAAAAGAAGTGACACTTCCGGTAAAAAATAAAGTCCACTCAATGCGGGAAACTGCTTTTCCCATTGCCCCTCAGACTCAGTCGCTGAGCCGAGCGGATTTTAAAAAAGATTAAATTATTATTTAATTATCGGCAGATCTCATTCCTAATTCTCTGTCCAATAAAAACAAACCCTGTCTATCATTGCCTATAAATTTTATTTTATTCAATAATCTTTGAGCGGTTGCTTCTTCCTCAACCTGTTCGCTGATAAACCATTGCATAAAGTTATTGGTAGCGTGGTCTTTTTCATTTACTGCTAAGTCAACTATTTCATTTATGGATTTTGTTACTTCGCATTCATGTTTGTATAAGTCTTTAAAAACAGCCAAAGGACTTGTCCACTCTGTTTTTGGTGTTTTGATTGAGGTTAGTTTCACTTTTCCACCTACTTGCTGTATGTATTCGTAAATTTTCATAGCGTGTAATCTTTCTTCTTCGGATTGAGTTCTCATCCAATTAGCAAATCCTTCGAATGAATTATTCTCAAAATACGCCGACATAGCGAGGTAAAAATAAGATGAATAAAGCTCATCATTTAGTTGTTTATTTAATTTTTTTTCTATTTTAGGATTAATCATGCAATAATTCCCGAATTGTTAGAATTTTTTTTAACGTAGAAAGATAATCTATTTTTAAATAAGAATTTAGTAGTTAGATAAAATGGCTAAGTAATCTTTTGATGTGTTGAAAAAACTTTAGTAGGGACAAGTCGCGACTTGTCCCTACAGTCCATAGTTGGACATCATATTTTTTTTTACAAAAAGAACTATTAGAAATGGAATAAATTGAACTACTTCGTAGTTCTTTCGCAATTTGTTTGTTTTATGCCCGAGCTTATTGAATTTCGACTCCTTCCGGAGTCAAGTCAATAAATGATCAAAAGGGACCAAATTAAAAACTTTCTATGTGAGACTTATCGATAAACTAAGCAGGAGACAACACCGAAGGTGTTAAAGAAAAAAAAGGAATAACAACACCAAAGGTGTTGAATTTAAAGTACGTTTCAAACCGAAAGATTTAATTATAATAAAAGTTAGAACATCAAAATATGATTTAGTCGATAAAATTATAACAGGATCAGAGGATATTTAGGTAGCAAAAGATAATGTTAAGTTAGGTTAGTAGAAAATACAAAAGCAG
>DRJC01000158.1 GCA_011052365.1 Ignavibacteria bacterium | reverse complement strand
TTTGTGGGCAGGCTTTGTAATAGTGTCACGGAGTGGTCCCAAAAAAACGGGGCAGGCGTTACACCCAATATTTTCAATACCTTTTTCGTAGGCTGTCACAGTCACACCGTGACAGTGAATAGAAGAATAGCTTACCGGTAACGCCATAAGAAATGTTGCAGTAACTTTATGCCTGCTCACCGAAATTGTGGATTATGTTTTGAACGTTGCCGTCCTTTAAAATTGCTAACATGTAACTTTAGACTTTGTTTTACACCATAAATAAATTAAATTAATAATTGCAAATAAAACCGGGGTTTTAATTTTCATTCCAAATATTCTTTAACCTCTAAAATATTTTTTTATAACGTAAATTTATAATTACATATTTAACTGATTTGCCAACAAATAAGATAATACTATTAAGACAATAAATATGACGGAAAGAATAGTTAAAGAAATCTTAGAGCAAAAAATCGAAGCTTGGAAAAATAAGCTTATTGACCTTTCAAGACGAAATCCTCTTCTAAATTTTAAGGCTACAAAAGTAACGACAATAAAAATAATAGATGAACTACCCACAGAAGTTTTCAAATCTATGGTAGTTCCAAAAGCTGTCACGGTACGACCCCCGGGAAAAACAGGGGACAGGCGTGACAGCCCTGAATTCAAGAACATAATTTAGATGAAATTACATTAGCTTTTAAAAAATGGACAAAAGAACAAACTTAATTTTTGAAATATTTAATTTATAAGGATTATATTAAATGAAAACACAAATAATCCAATCGCTTACAGAAAATTTTGAATCATTCTCTTATAAAACAAAAGTAAATGTTGAGTTTTGGCTTGCAAGAGATTTACAAAGACTACTTGGATATACTCAATGGAGAAATTTTTTCGCAGTAATTGAAAAAGCAAAAACTACTTGTAAAATTTCCGGAGAAAACATCTCTTATCATTTTGCTGACGTTAGCAAAACGATAGAAATGCCTAAAAACGCACAAAAAGAAATCGATGACATAATGCTAACGAGATACGCCTGTTATCTCATTGCCCAAAACGGGGATAGTAAAAAAGAGGAAATTGCTTTTGCTCAAACTTATTTTGCTGTACAAACAAGAAATGCCGAAATTATTGAACAGAAAATTTTAGAACATGAAAGAGTGCAAGCAAGACATAAACTTGCTAAAACAGAGAAAGAACTTTCACAAGTTATTTTTGAACAAACAGGGGAAAACCAAAATTTTGCTCTGATTAGAAGTAAGGGAGACCAGGCACTTTTTAATAATAGTACCCAACAGATGAAAGATAAGTGGAATATTAAGAACAAGCCTCTTGCCGATTTTATGCCAACAATTCTTTTAAAAGCAAAGGACTTTGCAACAGAGATTACAATATTTAATGCAAAAGAGAAAAAGATGGATACGGAGAATCAAATCTCAAATGAACATTTTACAAATAATAAGACGGTAAGAGAAACTTTAATTTCTCGTGGAATTACTCCTGAAAACTTACCACCGGAAAAAGATGTAAAAAAAGTTGAAAGAAAGTTAAAATCTGAAAAGAAAAAATCATTAAAAAATAAAGATAAATTTAAGAATTCTTAAAACTAATATTGCACAAATAAGTATTATACAAAATTAAGGATGTTTTGGAAGTTTGCAAATTTAATGCTTAACCAACTTTTTTCTGTTCACAAGGAGAAATAATGGAATTTATATCATATAAAATCTTACTAAGTATACTTTTATTTCAATCAATAGATTGATGAACAATTAGAATAAATCAATCTAAAAATTGATAAATATCTTGCATAAATCAACCCATAGCTTTATATTTAGGGAAAGTAATAGGTAAAATTATGAAAACAGATAAACAAAAATTAATGATTGATCAACTAGATGAGAAATTAAAATCGTTACAAAACATTTCTAATTCTATTATAATTCCATCGAATGGTTGGGTTTACACAATTCGTAAATCATTAAAAATGTCTCTAAAACAGTTAGCCAGAAAGCTTAATGTTACATCCCAAAATATTAATCAACTTGAGATACGAGAAAAGAATGGTACAATTTCTCTAAATAAATTACGAGAGGTAGCTGATGCAATGGAGATGAAACTTATTTATGCTTTTGTTTCTAAAGAAGGTTCTTTCAAAAAGATGATAGAAAAACGTGCATATGAAGTTGCCGAAGAAATTGTATTGCGTACATCTCATTCAATGAGTTTGGAAGATCAAGAGAATCTACCGGATAGATTAGAAAAAGCTATTAAAGATAAAGCAGAACAAATAAAAAATGAAATGCCGAGATATCTTTGGGATTAAACCTTGACTACATAAATGGTCAAACTCCTTTAGATGAAGATGAAAAAGAAGGGCTAAAAATTCCCACAATTACAACTCGCGGTGAGTTAGATGAGTTTGAACAACTTAATATTGAAAAAGCAGTTGAATGGACATTAAAAAATAAATTTAAAATCGGTAAAATTCTAACCGAAAAGTTTATTAAAGATCTACACAAAAGAATGTTTGGTGAAGTCTGGAAATGGGCGGGTGAATTTAGAAACACAAATAAAAATATCGGTGTTGATAAATTTCAAATTGGAATTGAATTAAGGAATTTGATTGACGACTGTAAATATTGGATAGAGAATAATACTTTTGATGCTGATGAATTTGCCGTTCGTTTTAGTCATAGGGTTGTGAAAGTTCATCTCTTCCCAAACGGAAACGGAAGACACTCAAGATTGCTTGGGGATATCCTCGTTAATCATGGTTTTAACAAACCGGTTTTTACATGGGGCGGAAAAGACTTAGTGCATAAAGGTGAAGCAAGGATAGAATACTTAAAAGCAATTCGTGAAGCTGATGAAGGCAATTACAATAAATTAATTGAATTTGCTAGAAAGTAAGATGTGTGTAAGTTAAATGTATCCTTTTTTATCGGTTGATACAGTCGCAACGTTGCAGAGTGTTTGAAATGGTGTCATGAAGTGGTCCCCGGAAAAAACGGGGCAGGCGTGACACCCACCCAAACAAGTATCATTTTCACCATTTAATATTAGAGATTCCCGAAATTTTGGAAATTTCGGGAATCTTGAATTAGGAATTATGTTTTACCTCTTCTCGTAAGGAGGTTGTTTCGGTTCTGGATTTGGATTTTTCTTTATCTGTTTTAAAACATACTTTATTGCGGCATTCAATTGAGGACGTTTACCCTCTGCCATTAAAGTCGGATCATCCATAACTTTTATATCCGGGGCAACACCGTACCCTTCCCTAAACCATTTACCGTCGGGATTATACATTCTGAAAGTAGGAACGGTAACACGCCCACCGTCAATTAAATTCGGGACTCCGGTGTAACCTATAAGTCCGCCCCAGGTTCTCATCCCAATTAAAGGACCTAATTTTCTTTTACGGAAATAATCCGGAAATGCATCACCGCCCGAACCGCTCCATCCGTTTATAAGCATCGCTTTGGGTCCGAAGTTTGCAGTTGGAGGCCACTGCCAATTTTTACCGTCACGTACCGCCCAAAATGCAAGCGGTTTCCTATCTAACAGTTCGATAAATCTATCCGGTATCTGCCCGCCGCTGTTGAAGCGTTCGTCTATTATTAGCCCGGCTTTGTCTACCTGTGCAAGAAATTGTCTTACTAATTCCGATTGCCCGTCTAATCCCGTACTGCGGACATAAACATAACCGATTTTTCCGTTGCTTTTCTTTTCAACATATTCCCTGTTGGCTTCTATCCACGCCAGGTGACGTAAGCGGCTTTCAGACCTTAGTGTTTTCACATAGATTGATTTTGCACCTTCATAATCAGGTTTTGAGTTAACCGTTAATTTTATAGTCTTCCCTGCCAGTCCTTGAAAAGCCGAGTACGGTTCTTTCTTTGTGTTAAGAGGGATATCATTTACTGCAAGTATGTAATCGCCTACTTTTACTTTTAACCCGGGTTCTGCAAGAGGTGAACGAACATTATCATCCCAAGAGGCTCCGTGAATAATTTTTTTAATCTGAAAAGCTCCGTTATTAAGTGTCCAATTTATTCCAAGAAGCCCTGTGTTCTCTCTTTTACCTCGTTGTAAATCTCCGCCGGACCTGTATGTATGCGAAGAACTTATTTCTCCTATAAGTTCACCGATCACAAAATTTAAACCGGAACGGGTTACTACATCATTGAGTAATTTGCCATATTTTTCTTTCACAGCTTCCCAATCAACGCCGTGCATATTCGGATCGTAGAAATAATCTCTTTCAAATCTCCAGGCATCGGTAAATATCTGTTTCCATTCCTTTCTCGGATTGATGGTCATTTCCATTTGGCTGAGAGGAAGCATATCTTTCATTTTCTGATTCGGTTTTACGTCAATTACGGAAGCTTTCGGATTTTTCCCTCTTTTTACAACAAGTATCTTTTTTCCGTTTGCAGAAAGCTGGTAAGAATTAATACCTTTAATAATTGTTTTTTCTTTTCTGTCTTTTAAGTCATAATAAACAAGATCTATTTTTTTGTCGGAGGATCCATTGTTGGGATATTTTTGATAAATAATTTTTCCTTTAACGGTGCTTAAGTTTCCATAGCGTCCTGCTTTGGGAGGAAGAGAAACTATTCTGCTTTCAAATCCGTTAAAATCGATTTTTACAGGTTTTACTTTAGCCTTGTCTTTTTTCTTTGAATCTTTTTTATCATTCTTTTTATCTTTCTTTTTTTCCACTTTAGGTTTCACTTCATCGTTCCTGTTGGAAAGCGGTGAAGCTGTTTCCTTTGTTAACGGAACAGCCGCAATTGTTGATGAGTTTGTATAAATCCAGGTATTTTCAAAACTACTGTAAAGCGGATGGAAAGTCCGGGATGTTAAAAAGTAAAGATACTTCCCTTCTACGTCAAAGGCAGGATCATAATCAGAGTAATAACCTGTAGTAACTTGACGCTTCTTTTTGCTTTGTGTATCAAAAACAAAGACAGCATTATTTTTATTATCTACTCCTCTTGAATAGGCAATGTAACGGCTGTCAGGTGACCATCCAACGCGAAAACCTTGAAGATCGCCTTCATACATATATAAGCCCTTATCAACAAAAGTGGTTTTATCCGTCGTAAAATTATAAATTTTTATTACCATAGCTTTATTAATAAAAGCAATCTTTTTACTGTCGGGTGACCAAAAAATATTATACCTGAAACCGGGTCCGTATTCGGTTAATGTTTTTTCGGAACCGTTTTTTGTAAAATCTTTTAGGGTCAATTCATACTCACCTGTTTTATCGCTCCAATAAACAAGATATTTCCCATCGGGGGACCAAGCAGGATAACGTTCGGCGATTCCCGAAGTCCGTGTTAAATCAATAACGGGTCCGTGTTTGGCGGGAAGCGAAAATAAATCACCCCTTGCTTGAACAATAACTCTTTTACCGTTGTATGCTATTGAAGCGTTTTGGGTATAAGCGGAAACTTTTTCCTTTTTGGGTAGAAGTGAAATTTCATCCGTAACAACTTTTATTTTTACTTCAGTATATTTTTTTGATTTTAAATTCAACAGGTACATTTTTCCGCCTGCTTCAAAAACTATATTCCCCGGTCCGATGGATGGGAAACGAATATCAAAGTTTTTGAAAAAGGTAATTTGTTTTGATGATTTATTATTCAAGTTATAAACCCAGATGTTAAACCTTTCAGCGGGCCCGTTGTCGGATAAATAATAAATGTTCTCTCCCGCCCACATCGGCAGTTCATTGTTGGCATCGTTATTTGTAATGTTCCGGGATGAATAATCTTTTAAATTAAAAATCCAAATATTTGGAGCCGTACCGCCGCGGTATCTTTTCCAGGTTCTGAATAATCTTGTTCGTTTTGTATATGCGAGCCATTTGCCGTCTTTGGATATTTCACCGAACTCGCCATAAGGTACGGGAAGTTTTTCCGGCAATCCCCCGTTTTTAGATATTTTATAAAGTTGGTTGAATCTCTGTCTTCCGCTTCTACGCGTGGAAGCGAAAAGGATATTATCGCCGCCGGGATACCAGGCAAGCATTCTATCGGTAGAGGGATGATTTGTAACACGGACAGGAAGTCCTCCGTTTGCAGGGATTGTATAAATATCATTATTGCCGTTATAATTACCCGTGAAAGCTATAGTTTTTCCGTCGGGTGAAAATTTAGGCAACAGTTCATTTCCCTTGGGAGAACTTAATCTTTGAGCAGTTCCGCCTTCCTTTGAAACGACCCAAATATCTCCGGCATAAACAAAAGTTATTTGAGTTTCGGATACATCGGGAAATTGAAAAAGTCTTGCGTTAACCTGTGCAACAACCGGCAAGGAAAATAATAGGATTAAAACGGGAAGCAGAAATTTTTTCATAAAGTACCTCTTACTTTTAAAATGATTTTTTTAGTGACGTATTCATGAGCAGTGTGTTTATAAAAATAGGGAAAATATTTTAATTA
>DRJC01000157.1 GCA_011052365.1 Ignavibacteria bacterium | reverse complement strand
TGTACAAATGATCCTACCTGTATCCTATAGAAATAAATTCCGCTACTAAGTTTTGCAGCATCAAATTTTATTTCATAAGTTCCTACACTCATTTCACTGTTGACTAAGGTAGTTACCTCTTGACCCAATATACTATACACTTTTAATGTAACAAGACCTTGTTTTGGAATACTAAAGCGTATTGTAGTTGTGGGGTTAAACGGGTTAGGATAGTTTTGAGATAAATTGTAAACAAGAGGTATAGTATTTAAATCTTCAACCGAAGTAGCAATAAGTGAAGCATACGGATCTACTTCTTGTTGATTAGATTTATCCTCACTATTTGTCCAAGTATCCTGTGGCATAGGCCAAGGAAGTACAGGGAAACTACTTGCTACATCTTGTCCTACATATCTTACACGATAAGCAAAATCGCCGAAACCTACGGGTTCAAATACCCAACTGGCATCAGCTCCACGTACAAAACCATACCTGTATTCAAATGAATTGAAAGACGGTGCAGATACATTTAAAGTGCCTGTGTAAATTTTGTCCCCATCGGGATCCGTTAATATAAGCACTCGCATTTCATCTGTATCAGTCCAGCCTTGACTACGTACAAAAGCAGGTTCTTCACCAATCCAATACAATGTATCTTGGGTTGCATCAAAAGGTATTGCTTGTAGATTAGCATCCATAGCCGGTTTCATATCAACCTTAAAAATAACTGAAACCTGTGTACCGGTAGGTATAATCCAATCCGGTTTTACATCATCATAATAATGTACAGAATCTACCTGGTTACTAACACCTAAGAAAGGTATTGAACGATTACCGCCTCCAGAGGATAATGGTCTTTCCCAACCATCAGTCCAGATAGAAGATGTATCTGCAATTTTAACAAAGAATTTATAATATTCCTTGTTTCCAACTTGTTCTTGTACAAACGGTACATTTAGGAACCATTGATTTGGATTTAAAGGATTTTGATTCAGAACGGACTTGCTAGGATCTGAATCACTCCAGCCATTAAATCCTGCACGAACCTGAGCCGAATCTTTTACATTATCAAAGATACCAATTGTGGACATAACGGACATATCTACCGTAAATTGGATATTACCATCTTGAAGGTTAGCATTCGGATTTTGTTTATTCCAGAAATCCGAGAACGAACCTGAATCCTGCGGAACTACATATTCTCTATTAGGATCATTTTCCCAAGTAACACTTCCGTTTCTGTATATGAATTTAAAGAATAGCTTACTTCCGGAAGGAATTGAATCAACCGTGACAGTATAAGTTGAATCTGTTCCTGGTCCCGACAGTTCCGTTGCAGAAGTTGACCATCCGTTAAAACTTCCGGCTACAAGTACTGTATCTGTACCGGGTACAAATCCACCTTGTTTGGAGGGAAGTTTCATATCAACTGTAAAAGTTACTTTAGAGGCACTACCGTCAACATTATTAAAATAAACTTTTGCAATTGTTGTATCATTGCTTCCAACAATAACAGTTCTATTCCCAGAAGATTCATCTTTACCGTTCCAACCGGTACCTATATTGTACTTATATTCATAGCTGCCTGCAGCTATGGCAAGAGTTATAGTGTAAACCGAGTCCCCGTTTGCATCGGTTAGCATTTTACTTGCTACTGTCCCTGAGTTAAGCCAATCATTAAATGCACCGGGAATCAGAAGAGTATCTGTATTAGGAACAAAATTCCCGTTTGCTATTTGAATACCCATATCAACCTGAAATGTGACATTTGTTTGAGCATTCAACATGAATGAGCTAAGAAACAGTACAAGAGAAGAAATTATTAGA
The DNA here is from genome assembly GCA_011052365.1 of Ignavibacteria bacterium. GTDB lineage: Bacteria > Bacteroidota > Ignavibacteria > Ignavibacteriales > Ignavibacteriaceae. The sequence continues at coordinate 11,012 of DRJC01000157.1, read as the reverse complement.
ATCTTTTTCATCTTGTCTCCTTTTTTATTATTTATCGTTAAATTTAACTGATGTTATGCACTTATCATACTGAATATGCCTGTCGGTAGCCAGGTTTATCTTCAGTAATGATAAAACAAAGATTCTAATCCAAAAAAACGTTTGGGAAAGAATAATGTTTTTTTGTATCAATTTTATGCATAACACAAGCCACTAATTAATTTTTTATATTATTATATAAATAAATTGTGTTAAAGGTTAAAACTTTAACATAATACCAAAACTATGCGTATTACCTAAATATTTAAATTTTTGAAACGCATAATCAAGTGTAAAATCAAAACTTGAAATTCCATCATAATGTAAACCTACTCCAAATGTTACTCCTTCCTGGCTGTTTTTAAGAAACAGTTTTTTATAACCTCCTCTTAAAAAGAATACACCATTAAAAAGAGCAAGCTCTCCGCCTACATTTATAAATTGTCTGTTATCGTTAGGTACTAACCCGTCTACTGCAAGAGTAAATCTTTCTCCTTCAGTAATTTGAAAATCTTTAGAAATACCAATCTGCAGTCTAAGTGGGAGTTCAAACTTATCTGTTCTTATACTTGCATTAACTTTACCATTGTTTCCGGCAGAATTAGGATTGGAGTCATATAAAATATCTAAATCACTACCGGATATCTGCATCTTTGTACCATAATTAGAAATAGCGCTGGCGAACCTGATGCCGTAAAATGGAGTGATAAATATTGTTCCGATATCAAAAGCTAATCCTTTAGCGCTAGAATTAAATATAGTTTCATTGATATATTTCATCGTCATGCCCACGGCAAAATTATCAGTTATATTTTTCGCAAAAGTTAATCCAACCGCATAACTTGTGGGGCTAAAAGTTTCTCCTGTTCCTTCAGGAAAATTTTCAGTAGTTACGTCAAATGTTCCATAATTTAGGGCAGTCACACTTAAACCGAAAGTTCCGATATTACCGCTAGGTATAACCAGGCCAAAATAATCCAACTTGAGGTCAATGAACAGTTTAGTATAAGTAAACACAGATTGGTAATTTTCAATACCAGCTATTCCGGCGGGATTCCAATACATTGAAGACGCATCTTTAGATATTGATGTGAAAGCTCCCCCCATTGCATTTGCTCTAGCCCCAATACCGATACTTAAAAACTTAGCTGCAGTTGTCCCGGTTTTTCCTACAGTTTGAGAAAAAATATTCGTTGCAGAAAAAATTAAAAGTGCAGATATCAGAACTAATTTGTTTTTTATATTTATCATTTTTATATACCTGAATAAGCCCTTCAAGATTAAAGATTATTTAATTATAGCAAATTTTCCTATTTTTTCACCAATTCCCGGTGCATCTATATGATATAAATAAATTCCGTACGAGATTGACAGTTTATCATCCGATAACATATCCCAGTATTCAGTTCCATTATTAAAGGCACTATTATGGCGTATAACTTTCACAAGTTCACCATCAACCGTAAATATGCGGATTGTAGCTTTAGGAGGTAAATGTGTAAAATGTAATGATCTAGCTCCGCGCCCGGTTTTGAACGGATTTTTTACCTCCCATCTTGCTGACGCCAAATAGGGGTTAGGCACAACTTTAATCATATCTAATTGTGCTCTTGCCAGATTATTATCTATAGATTGTGCTTTAGTAACAAAACTATATTTATCAGTGGATAAGAACGGTTTTTTAAGAACAATTTTAGCTGTATCTCCAGGCTGTGGAATTGTCATTCCAGCAGCAGGGTCCGGTTCCGCCGAAAGATAGAACCACCAAGTAAATACAAGTAAATCTTTGGAGTTTGGTTCCAAGAAAATTATTCTGTCTTTAAATGGTCCCTTTGCTGAAAGCTTTCCTGCCCCATTCGTTGTATCTAATTCAATAAATCCGAAATTAATAAATGATTGTGTACTATTATTAAATACCTTGAAGTTAACAGGTTTTGCAGGAAAAGGAATACTACCTAAATTAAATGCAAGAGAAGTATCCATACCAACATTACCGAAAATTACTTCATAATCATTTGGACGCTCTTCACCTTTAATTCCTCCGGGAAAAACTAATTTTTCAAAGACAAAATGTGGTATGTTGGGATTATTCCATTTGGATTTCTGGAGGTTAATTTCAACTCGTTTGGCATTAGTAAAATTAAGCCTAAACCCGTCGGTAATAGGTTGCTCAAATGTTTCACTTAAATTTTCACTTTTATTAATCAAAATTGTATTTGTTGTAGAATCCGTAAGAGTAAAATTAAGTGTAGTTAATGTATCTTCTTTTCCTGGTCCTCCTACTTTTAGAGTATCTTCAAAAGTTAAAACATAAACGTGATTGTTTTTAATTTTATTTATATCCAAAATTTTATAACTTATTTTACCTGTACTAGAGCCTGTTTCATGTTGTATATTGCTCAACGTTGGAGCAACATAACCTGCAGAAGGAGCTTCAGGGATTACTCGTGCAACATTTTGACCTAATTTTACACTTCCGCCTGCTTTTAATGAAATACGAATAGGGCTTTCAGAGGGTATAATATCTCCTGCAGCATAACCAAAATCAAAAGAAGTAAGAGCATAATAATAAGTAAACCCATTTTGAACCGTAGTGTCTACAAAGGAATGTTTAAGACCCGAATCATTACCTAAATAATATTTAACACCATCAATTCCAACTGAATCAAAACCTTGGATTCCGTCTTTAAGATCAAAAATCTTTAATGGAGTTTTAAATGATTTAATTCCGAATCCATTTGTAATATCTAATATATCTTCAAATGCCGGGTCTGCGGATCTATAAATTCTATAACCCTCAAAGTCATTTCCGTTACCCCCTATTTTACTGATAAATGCATCGAAAGATCGTTCGGCAATGTCATCCCAATAAAGAGTTACTTTATTATCTCCCGGTATAGCAGTTAATGTAGGTGTTAACGGTGCATTGGCAAATTGATAATCATTATTATATGTTTCTTGTGCCCTCACTCTTTTCTTTAATATTGCCTGTTTTCTTATATTACCTCCAGGATCATTAAACGGTCCGTTTGCAAGAATTACAGCAAGTGATATTGGTTCCAGTTGTCCGGATTTCATAGGAAAAAGAGCTGTAGAAGCAAATAGATCAAATTCACCAGCCGAAGCTTGTACGGGATCAAAAAATTTACCAGGTATCATAAAATCAAACCACATAGTAGCATCGCTGTTCATGTTTAAACCACCTGCCGGTATTCTTTTAGTATTGGTAATACCTATTATATCAGTTTCAGAAACATCTGTAACATCAATATCAGGTTCACCGGGTAAACCGAATCTTGCACCCGACGTTGGTTTACCGTCCCCTTCACCCGGATCCCCGGTATTAGGTATACCGTCAAGCCCAACATCATCCGTAAGAATATTCCAGTCCCCGTCATCATCAATTCCGTTATCCCGGGATTCATCAATCATTTCATCTATTCCATTATCCATAAATTCATCAACTGCGCCATTGTTATCATTATCTATACCGTCTGCATATTTTTTACCGAAGTCTTTTTGTGTTAAATCATATAAAATTATTTTTGTACCGGGTACTTTATATCTAAAAAAAGGAGCATCCTTGGCAGCTAAATCAATCATTGCTTGTGTTATTGTTGGACTGCCGTCTTCACCATTACCGTCATCATCTATATTGTTCTTAAAGGCTTTTCCCAAAGTACTTTGATCTACTAAAATTAAATTTATTATGCTATCCTGAACCGGGTCGGTTTCGGGAAACGGGGGCCAGCGTTTCCATTTATCATTTTGCGAAACAGTAATCATTTCTTGTGTAATTACCGGGCTTCCAACTTCGGCATTTCCATTATCGTCAATACCGTCAGCAAAAGTTACACCTAATTGTGTACCGAATGGTATGTGTGTTTCATTTTCATCAACTAACCCGTTACCATTATCATCTATAAAGTTATTGGGAATTTCTCCATCAAGCATGGAAGCAGTAATTTTTCTACCTCCTTCTTCACCGTCCCCATCATTATCAATCCTATCCGTAGAATTACCGGGTGTTTCTAAAAATGATAGAGCTACAATACCAACAGGGTCTGAACCGAAAGTAGGCGCCCTGTTATCTTGATCTCTAGACCACAATATATTTTCAATTAAATTAAAATCGGCAATGTCATCCTGCGAATCTCCGTTACCCCCGACAAAATCTGCAAACCAAACCGTGACACCCATTTTAGGAATATCTTGTGTTCCATCATTTCTAATAAAATTAATAAGATATACTACATCTTGAACCAAAAATTGTGACCAAGCCATAGCTCTTTGGTCTATAATTATTCCCAATCCTTTTCTGGTAAGGTCAGTTGTGTCGGGGAAGTAATCAGTATATCTATCATACCTATCATCAGAAGCTCTCGAATACATCTCTTCATCAGCATTAAATTTGTTTTTTCCAAAAAAGCCATTCCAGCTTCCTTTCCAACCCGGATCATTTACATCTTTTAATCTATTAGGCCAAGAAGACGGCCAAGTAGTTGGATCATCACTAGTTGCTATTACCTGTTTTTCTTTATTAAAGTAACCTGGTAACGGCTCTAAATTCCAGCTCTTTCCATCAGGTGAGTTTCTGTAGTGCGGTGTAATTATTATTCTTTGTGTAGCCCCTGTATTATCTACTACCTCACCACCAACAAATATCCCCGTAAGAGCAAGATAAACTTCGCCCGTATTTTTCGGCCATTCATAAGGGGTCTGCACATCAATAGGAAATTGACCACCGGTTCTTCCTGTAAAAGCAAAATTAAAAATAGTTGTACGAACTCTGTTACCTTGTAATTGTCCCTGTGCTTCATCTCTTGGGTCGCCCCGTTCTTTTCCAGGTACATAATGTTCACTATTCTGTCCGAAGCCAGTATTTGAAATCATTAAAACCAGTATGATCTTAAAAGTATATTTTATAAAAGTGCTCATCCAATATTCCTCCGGAATAAATAAACTATTTGTTAGAATGACATATCAATACCAAATTGTACTTTCCTTGGCGGTCCGTAATGACTTGGAAACCTTTGCCATTGTTGGATAGTGTTCAGTCTATCGGCATCAGGTTTTACATTTCTATTAGCAGTTGTAAAATCCGGTGACCCAGTATCACCAAAGACATTTACAACTACGCGATTATCCAATACATTTATAGCCTGCAAATATGAAGTAATCTTTAAACCGAATAAATTAAATGTTTTGTAAAGTTTTACATCAAGTGTAAATTGAGCCGGACGTCTTTTACTGTTCCTTAGTATACCTGCAGAAATACCGCGATCAGATGTATACTGTGTAATTGACGGGGTATATGGAAGCCCTGTTCCGTAACGAGCCAAAATACTTCCACCAAAGTCATCTTTGCCAAAGAAAAGTGTAGCATTTAAAAGTTGCCTTTGATCCCAATTTAATGGTGTGAGAAATCTTGCAGGTTCTTCATTATTTCTGATTGCCCTAAATTCATCTTCAGGATTTGAATTGCTGCCTTCAGCCACTTGATATGTATAATTTATATCGAATCCATAATAATTACTCATTCTCTTACTTATATTTAGAGTAATTCCTTTAACGTTAGAAAAATCTTTATTTATATATGTTGAATACGTAACTAAATTTTTTGTTAAAATTGAGGGTCCAGTTGAAACCCAATCTCTTATATCCCTGTAAAACACAGTCATATCAATTAAAAAATCATCCATAAATTCTTGTCTAAAACCCAACTCATACATAATTGTTTTCTGTGCTCTTAAGTCAGGATTTCCAAAAACAAGACCTGCGTCCCCGGTTTCAGGTACTTTATAAGAGCCATTATTAAATAAATACTGAAATGTAGGTATTTGTAAAAAATGTCCGTAAGAAAAATGAAGGACGCTACTTACACCAATGGGATATGCAATACCAAACCTAGGACTTACCTGATATTTAGCCGTAGCTTTTTTATAGAAAAATGGTTCCCTTTGAGCAACACTAAGTGAATCTAAACCAGGACGTAAAGGAATAAATATGTTAGGGTCTGTTGGGTCAACCAAAACATTTCCCCTGGAATTAAAGTAATCAAACCTTAATCCGATATTAATTATTACACTTTTATATTCTATTTTATCTTGAATATAGACTGCAAATTGCAGTGGTCTATTCTCATATTTTTTACGATTAAAAGAACTAGCGTCAGGAATAGAAGCCTTAAATGGAGTAACAGGAATTCCGTTTTTTCTTAAAGGTACTAAAGTATAATCGTCAAATTTTAACCTGTAAATATCTGCTTCACCGCCAAATTGAACAAGATGATGGTTAGAAAGTTGTGCGGTAAAGTCCCCTTTAAATATTATTGTATTTGTTTCTCTAAAAAATCTATGGAGATTAGTTCCTTTTGTTACAAATGCAAAGGAAACCGTTTTAAGTGAATCAGGATGCAGATACCTGGAATCATTAGGGTTGGCGAATAAGTGTTCGTTAAAATCTTTTAAAAAATAAGATGCTTTTAATGTGTAAAAGACCTTGGATGATAAAATATGATTAAATGTAAATAATCCATTATAACTTCTTGCAAACTTTTTAACATTCCCATCCGGATTCCATGCAAAAAAGTGGTCATAATCTTGATAATTATCTTTAGAATAAAGGAACTCTGCATTAAACTTAAAATATTGAGAAGGCCAGTAAGTAAGATTACTGTGTCCCATAAATCTTCTTTTCCAGTTCATCGGTACATATTTTCCGTCCCCTGGAGTTCCATTAATTGTATATTTTCTTTTTCCGTAAAGATATCCATCATTATAATTATATCTGCCTGTAACAAAGAATGTAAGTTTATTATTTGTGAATGGAATTGGTCCGCTAAGATTAGCTTGAAAGTTAACATTTTGAACCGGATTAAAATTATTGATATTAGGGAAAAAAGAGGTAAAATTACTTACATAATCACTACTATAAAGATTTATACCACCGTGGAATTTTCTACTACCTTCTTTTGTAACAATATTAACTATTCCCGACATTGCATTACCATATTCTGCGTTGAAAGTACCGCTTATTACTTGTAGCTCTTGTATACTACTGTTATCAATTTCTAATCCACGGCTGTTATCGTATGCATCCGTAATTGATACGCCTCCAATCGAATAGGCAATTTCTGTGTTTCTACCACCTCTTATGTGAAAATTTCCATTAGCATCGCGACTTACACCCGACTGTAATTGGAGCACATCATTGAGTTCGGTAACCGGCAGTGATGCTATTTTTTTTGCACTTACTGAAGATTGACTTGAGGTTATGTCCATCTTTAATGCTCTGGACTTATCTTCTACTACAATTTCACCAAGCTGAACTGTCGAAGCTTCAAGCTTGAAATCACGTCGAGTGGTCAAATCAATATTTACAGGAACATCTTTTAATTCCACTGTCCTATAACCAATATATTGTACTCTAATATTATAGCGTCCGGGAGGAATGTTTAAGATTGTATAATTTCCATCCTTGTCGGATGCTGCACCAAGGTAAGTTCCTAAAAGTATAACATTAACATACACAAGAGGCTCGTTTGTTTTTGCATCTACTATTTTTCCGGTTAACTTACCCGTAGTACCGGCACGTAAAATTACTAAAGGGAAAATCATTAAGATTAAAATGAATAGTAAAAATTTTCTCATAACTAATTCCTTCGAAACTATTTGTATATTTTATAACAAATGTTTATAAAATAATAAAATGTTTAACCTGCCATTTTATAATTTGCAAGTACATTTATGTTTATAGTTACTTTAATGTTTCTTTTAATTTTGTTAATGTATTTAATTATAATTCTAGATTGCATATCGTTTTTGTAATATTTTATGACTTTATTCTTAACCTTATTGTAACTCTTAAGCATAGATTTCTTTTTGCCGATTATCTTAAAAATTCCAAAATAATTGTTCATTTTTATAGGTCCTAAAATATCACCTACTTTAGCTTGCCAGAATTCTTTTTTATGTTTTCCAAAAGTTGATAATGGTTCGTAACCAACAACACCATTATTTTTTGCCGACCATTCCCTCAAGGAAAATTTCTTGACTAAACTTACATAATCCTTATTGTTTCTCACTAAATTCATTAAACTATCAGCCAAAGGTTTATTATGTACAATAATTTCTTGAATGTTTAACTCGTTTGGTGTTGAAAATAATTGCGGGTTTGCCTTATAATAGTTATAAATTGATGAGTCGGCGACAACAGCACTTTTCTTTATTTCCCCAAACTTATAGTATAGATAAATGCTATTTGCAAGTTTTTTATATGTTTCCAGCATATAAGGATTTTTATCATAATGCTTTTCTTTTACAATATCCATCAATTTGTTCTGCATTATAGAAGCTTTAATAACATCCTTCAGCCTTTTTAGACTATTTATCTTTTGTAAATGATAAGATGGAATATTGCTCAATTGTTTCTCAATATATTTCTGATTATAAAATTTCCCATTAAATTTTACTAACCACGGATTTGATTTAGTGTTTTTAATGACACGTTCAATCTTGTTCTCTTTAATATTTCCAAACATCTTATATACATTAGATAAAGTTTTATCGTTAAAAAGAAATTTTTTATTTTTAAATAGTTTTTGTATATATGCTCTTTCTGTCTGTTTCATCCTCTTAATTCTTAGAACCTTTCTCAAATGGTCTTTCATACCCACAAATTCAGATTCAGTTAAAAGCGGTTTGGAAATCTTATCTAAAAGTTTTATAATACTATAACCGTATGCAGTCTTTACAGGCTTCGATATTTCACCTACTTTTAACGAATAAGCCGCTGCTTCAAAAGCGGGGTCAAAATCACCCCAAGTAAAATATCCTAAATAGCCCCCGTTTTTTTTCAAAACAGAATCTGTAAATGCCTGTTGAGCAAGCGTATGAAAACTGACTCCGGCTTTAAGAAGTTTATAATAATTGTTTGCTTCTTTTTCCGTAGCAGCGTATAGATGACGCACAGCCAATTTTTGATTAACGTGAACAAACGCCTGCCTTAATTCTGCATCAGTTGGATTTATTTTCGCATAAATTTCTCTGTCTTTCAAAAACGCAAGCTCTGTTTCCCTTAGTGCCCATTCCTTATCTATTTGATATTCTCTATCACTGAAAATATTCTTGTTATTATCATAATTATAAAGGATAATCTCATTAATCATATTATTAAGTATTGAACGACGTACAACAATATTATCATTTACACCGGAGGTAAAGATATAATCGGTAAATCGTTTGTCAAATTGTGAGAGATAAATTTTATGCGAACCTACTACAGCTAAAACGGAATCATATTTTGAACTACTTGATGCCGATAATTTAACTACTGATACGATAAAAATAGTAAGTATTAGCATTTTTTTCATTTACATTTTATCTTGATATTATTACAGTAAATAATATAATCGTAAAAGTTTCATTCATTTTTTTCATCTATTTAGTCCCCTGTTCTCATAATAAATATTTTTAGAAATTTTAAGAATTGTATTATTTCGATTATAATTATTGGGGGATATATCCGATATCTTTATTAGGGAAAGACTTTTCAGACATAATGATCTATTACAATAATGATTTATAATATGAAAAAGAATCATTTTAATTTGTTTAATAATCATATTTTAAAATGAATTTTATAGAAAAAGAATATAAAAATTATTCTAACGTACTTTCTTTAGTGTAATTTTTTAGAGATGCAGTAAAATTTTTTCTATAAAGATTCCTTAATTTTATTATTTAATAAAATACTTCTTTTAACTTAAATTTCAAGCTTAAAAATTGGTAGCTCTTTTAACCAGCAAATTTGATAAAATATTAAAAGATTACCTGTGTTTCCAATTATTACCGCTCACAATCTATCTATTTATTAAATATCTTACTACTACCTAATTATAGGTATTTCAATAAATTAGTTAATGTATACTACCCAAATGTGGTGGTTATATTTGTTTGAAATAATTTAGGCTTAATTAAAAAAAAATTAGCTATACAATCCCTTCTTTTATAGCTTTAACAACAGCTTCGGATTGAGAGTGTACGTGTAATTTTTTGTATATATTTCTAAAATGAAAACGAACAGTTTCAACACTGATAAAAAGTGAATCGGCAATTGCTTTGAAATTATTTCCTTCAACCAACCCGCTTAATATTTCTTTTTCTCTTCTTGTTAAAATATACTCGTTTTTTTTATCAACATTACTATTCTTTTTTTGGAAAGATTCTATTACTTTTCTTGCGATATGCGAACTCATAGGTGAGCCGCCGTTGTAAGCTTCTTTAATAGCTTCAAGTAATTTAGAAGGTGGGGTCTTTTTAATCAAATACCCGGAAGCACCTGCACATAAAGCGTCAAAAATCAAATCATTTTCCTCATATATGGTCAGCACAAGTATTGTTATTTCAGGTAATATTATTTTTACTTTTTTTATTCCTTCAATTCCGTTCATCCCCGGTAAACCTATATCCATTAACAATATATCAGGATTATTGCTCTCAATATTTTTAAGCATTGAAGTACATTCCGAATATGTATCTACGCAGGAATATCCGTCTGTTCCATCAATTAAAATTCTTAAGCCTTCGCGTATTTCATTGTCATCTTCAACAACAACAACTTTAATCATAAATAAACTTCTCCGTTTTTTATAAAGATAATCATAAAATATTTATAAGTCGAACCTGCCGGCTAAATAATATTTTGATGTGCTAATATAAAAATCAACCTAATTTCACCCATTGAGGTTCCTACATTATCCTCAACAATATTTTTGTTTTTCCCTGTAAAGAAAACGAGACGAGCATAACAACCAAGAAAAACGAACATCCAAAAATGCCGGAAGTGCGAAAGCACTTCAATTTACAATAGCTACGGACGAAGTCCGTAGACTGGATAAACAAAAACAAATCCGAACTGCGGGAGCAGTTCAATTACACATATTCAACATTCCTAAATTCAACTGCATCCGCAGTTGTACCGTATATTTCTTT
>DRJC01000156.1 GCA_011052365.1 Ignavibacteria bacterium | reverse complement strand
TTTTTGCAATTGGTTGGTCCTTAACAACAATGATCTTAAAATGGATTATGGAACCCGAAGGATTTGGAAAGTTTTTTGACAGGGATACTTTTTCACTAACATTGCTTACCATAACCGAGTTTTTTTTCTATCGTATGTATTATAAACCGGATTTTAGTAAAAAAGGAAAAACGTAAAAAAGAAAAATCATTTCATCTTCAAATCAAAAAATCATCAGACCTTTTTTCTACTTCAAAGTAATGGCAGCCTCGTTGGACCAGGAAGAATCGGTATTTGAATACGCTTTAACTCTATACTTGTAAGTTCTGCCTGCAAACAAACCGGAAGAATTATCCACATAAGAAGTCACATTATTAGCAACTGCTCCTATTGTATGAAATTTAGAAAATGCCGATAAATTATCGTTCCTTTCAATCTTAAATAAATTTTCGTTGGGAATATTATCGTCCCACTTTAGCTTAACTACAAATGGTAAACTCCCTACTTGTACAGCAACTAAATTAGTCGGCGCTGCAAACGATCCTGAACTACCGACATCTTCTGTATTAACCGTTTCGCTAAATTTAGAATAACCAAAATTATTCTTACTCCTGACTTTATATAAATGCACTATACCCGGTATTAGATTATTATCGTTTACATTAAATGTAGAAGGGGATAATTGACCAAAAACATTATTCCAGGTACCTGTAAATCTGTCTTTCCTCCAAACTTCATAAAACAATATTCCGGTAGAACTATCCGCCCAAGATATATTTACTTTTATCGGTGATAATTTTAAAAGCACAATATTAGTTGGTGCGTATGGTAAAATCCTTGGCAATGTAACCAATATATTTTTCATAGTATCGCTAATTGAGAAGGAACCGTTTGAATCGTAATATTTTAAATGATATCTGAATCTTGTTCCTATTTGGGAAGAATTAAAAACCAGGGTTAAAGGTTTGGAATTGCTAACGGTTGTAAAAAAAGTGCTGTTATATTTACCGTCAATGTATAATTCAACTGATTTATTAAACCCGGCTGGTTTTACCGAATAATTTATTGGGGTCGTTCCAATTCCAATCGAATCATTTGTTACAGGTGCAAAAATAGTAATTGACCCTGCGTTTCCACCAACAGGAGATGTTGGTGAAGATGATGAATTGACACAGCCTGATATAAAGATTAAGAATACGAATAAAACAAAAAAGATATATTTTATATTTTTCATAATAATTCTACTGTTTAATATCATTTCCTCTTAAAATATCATTATTGGTTTTAATAAAAATATGATAATGATTTTTATGTTTATTACATTATTAATATTTCCCAACAAAACCATGGTGTAATTAAAATAAATATGCTGTTAATTCTTCTCTTTTTTCGACAAGCGGTTAATAGATTCGATAAGAGATTTTATATTCCTACGAACTTACCTGCATAACATTAGAATTACATTTGTTGATTGGCTGATAAATAAATAACTCTCCCATCGGATGAATGTAATTCTTCTACAAAAGTACGTCCTTTTAACGAATTTGTCAGCATAATATTTTCAGCATTAAATAAATCATCAAGAGTAATTTCAGTCTCTTTTATATTTGAATTTTCTTTTAATAATTTATCCCTTTCAATGCCATTTAAAATACCGCTTCCAATTTTTGGTGTAAACCAGTTTCCTTTTATTTTAATGAAGATATTTGAAATCGCTCCCTCTGAGAGTTCACCTTTTTCGTTCAAAAATATCACATCAAAAAAATCTTGATTTCGCTTTTTCTTATATTCATCATTATAAAGTTTTCTGTTCGTTGTTTTAAAATATTGAAATGTATTATTAGTATCCGTCCTTTTTTCAGATAAAATTATTTTTACTTTTCTTTTTTGTCTAACAAACTCCGATAATTCAAAATTTATTTTACCGTATTTGTTTAATATTAATTTCAGTCTATAACTTTTATCATTTTGAATTATATTTTTTATTTTAAGTTTTAACTTAGCAGGCATATCTTCATTGAATGAAAATAAGAAATATACTGCTGCCCTTTTCATTCGTAATAAATGTTTATCCCAATCTTTAATTTTTTTTCCATTTTCAATCAGCATGGTCTCGAACAATTCAAAATATTTTTGAGGCTCCTTTAAAAAATTTCCCTTAAGTTTTACTTCTTCATATTCTTTCACTGGACTGCTGTCAATCACAATTCCGCTGCCAAGCCCCATTGTTCCTTTACCCGTTTCCTTATCTATTTCTAAAGTCCTAATTGCAACATTAAAAGCAGCTTTTTTATTTTCAATTATTCCTATAGCGCCTGTGTATATTCCTCTTTCTTCTTTTTCAATTTCTTTAATAATTTCCATCGTTCTTATTTTGGGAGCACCTGTAATAGAGCCGCAAGGAAATATATTTTTTATAATATCACCAATAGAAATTTCACCTTTTAAATTACCGCTTACCTTTGAAACCATTTGAAAAAGTGATTCATATTTTTCTACTGAAAAAGGTTCTTCCGTTTTAACGCTACCGAAATTGCAGATTTTTCCTAAATCGTTTCTCAGCAGATCCACTATCATTATGTTTTCGGCTTTGTCCTTTGCACTACTTTTTAATGATATAAAATTTCTTTTATCCTCTTCATTGTTTGCTCCCCTTTTCGCAGTACCTTTCATCGGCAAGGTTGTGATTTTATTATTTTCAATCGAAAAAAATAATTCGGGTGAGAATGAAATTAAAATTCTATCGCCTAAATTTATAAATGCTGAATACTTAGCTGATTGGTTAAAAAGTAACGACTTAAAAAAAGAGATATAATCACCTGAAAAATCAAAATTACTTTTTACCGTATAATTTACCTGGTATGTATCGCCCTTTTTTAGATACTCCTTTATTTTATGAATATTTTTGATGTATTCACTTTTAGAAGTATTTAGTTTGTAATTAGAAATTTTATATTTCTGATTATCAACTTCCCCCACCTCCATATCTTTTGAATTGTATTTCTTTACTTCTTTTGCGTCAAATAGATTTATAAGAACAGCGTCTTCATCTTCTCTAAAATATTTGCCGAGGCTTCTTTCCAAAACATAACCGGCTTCATAATTAATTAAAGTATAAGCAATTATATTTTTATCTGTTAGAATCTCTAACACATTAGATATATCGTGCTTAGTCTTAGCTTTAACTGTCTTTATAGGATTTTTAAAATAATACGATATTGCATTTTCATATATAGGTGGTGTGTAGAAAAATGCCGAATATTTATTTTTTAAAACGTTGGTTAGTATTTTTTCTAATTTCAGAGAGTTCAAAATTGATCTTAAAATAATTTGCAATTATTCCATTTCAATTTATGTATTCTGAATCTAAAACTCATTTCTTGTTTCTAATAGACAATTATTTTGTCATTTAACTAATTGATTGAAAACAACAACTGCTGTCGCAGTTCTTGGCAATTTAAATTGAGAAAGATTCCCGATATCTTTAAGATATCGGGAATCTTCTGATGTCCGCCGCACTTCTGCCAATTGAAAAACAACAACTGCGACAGCAGTTGAATTTATAATAGCCTCGAATGAAATTCGAGGCGAAAAAGAA
>DRJC01000155.1 GCA_011052365.1 Ignavibacteria bacterium | reverse complement strand
GTTTGTTTTTTGTAATTTGAATTTTGGGATTTAACTTGAAGAGAGCTGGTGACCGGAGTCGAATTTATCCGCCTTTGGTGGACCGGTGACCTCCCCGACACGTCGGGATGCTCTGTCGTCTACTAATGGTAGTTTGTTTTTTGGGGACCAATTTGAATGGAGCTGGTGACCGGAGTCGAACCGGTGACCTACGCATTACGAATGCGTTGCTCTACCAACTGAGCTACACCAGCATTTAGTGTCTATTATATTTCAAAATTAACCATCCACCGAAGTCCGGTTCCTACGGACGCAGGTGGACTACACCGGCAATAAAAATTTGAATAAAGTAAAAGACTTACCAGCCAAAGTTTAATTTTTAATTTCATAGGCAGGCTTGCCTGCCGAAGTCTGATTTTTAATTTCGTAGGCAGGCCTGCCTGCCGAAGTCCGTTACTAACGGACAAAGACAGGATTAAATAATAAAAGGTAAATGCAAATACATTTACCAATCATTATCATTCGTTAGCTCGTCTCGGAAACGCTCGTTCCGGTGACAAAGTCAACGGAGAGTTTTACGGACCAACGGATTAAAATTAAATTATCTTAATTTCTTTTTATGTCTATTTTTTCTTAATCTTTTTTTCCTTTTATGGGTAGCCATTTTATGTCTTTTTCTTTTTTTGCCGCAAGGCATATATTACCTCCAATTAATTGTTTTTATGTGCTTTTAATAATTCTTTAGCTTGTTTAGCATACTGTGAATTTGGGTCTACTTTAATCGCTTTTTGCAGCCACTCTTTTGATTTTTCAATGTTGCCTGCTGTTAAATTTATTATACCTAAGTCAAGCAAACCTACCTGATGATCCGGTTTTATCTTAATCGCTTTCTCCATTTCCCCTATAGCTTTTGTAAAGTTTTTCATATTATAATAACTAATACCCATATCAAGTCTTGCATCAACATCATTAGGTTTTTTATCCAAATAAGATCGGTAGTTTTTTATTGCTTCTTCAAAAAAATCGGAATCAAATCGTAAGTCTGCAAGTTTAAGTAACAATTCTGAATCATTCGGGTTCGCTTTTACCTGAGCAGCGAGTTCATTTATCTTTTGTATGTTATTAAGGTTTATCTCGAGATCGGATATCGGTGGACTATTTGTCGGCGTTACAGTTTGCTCAAACATACCTTCGGAAAATAATATTACTAATATTAAACTCAAAGCTCCAACTAAAACTGCCAATACTTTTCCTTTACTTAAACTTTTTTCTTCTTTCTCTTTAGCCTGATGGTGAGAAGTTTCTTCTACTGTTTTTTCCTTCTTTTTGTTTTGTGCTTTATGTTCGTGTAGTTCGTCAGTCAACTCCGTTCCGCATTCAGCACAAAATGTTTCGTTTTGTGAACTTTCACTACCACAGTTACTACAAATAATAACATCATTTTTAATTTTGTTTTCAATTTCTGAACCACAGTTTGAACAGAATTTATAATTATCTTCAACTGAACGACCGCAATTTGAACATATTCTTGACATCTAAACCATTTTCTCCTTTTCTTTCATTCCCTGGTTAACAATAGCTTTAAAATCCTTTGAGAATTTAAAGGTCGGAACATAGTGCTCTTGTACAAAAACCTGTTCTCCTGTTTTTGGATTTCTGGCTTGCCTAGCATTTTTCTTTTTTACTTTATATGTACCAAAACCTCTAATTTCAATACCATTGCCTTTTTTTAGCGAATCAATCACTGTTGAAAAAAATCCTTCAACTATAGCTTCTGTTTCAAGTTTTGTTAAACCTGTTCCGGAAGCAATTTTGTCTACTATATCAGCTTTTGTCATTTCTTTTCCTTAATAAAAAATGATTGTAAATATTTCTAACTTATTATAAAACAATTGCTTAATTTATTGAAGTTTTCATGGAAAATCAATTTTATTGTATATAATAATTCATCCCACCAAAATTTGGAAAATAAAAAGGGTGTTTTTTTATACTTTTTCATAATCTCATAATGATAAGATATCTCAATTTTTATTCGTTTCCAGTCAGAATCATTGGAAATTTTACCAAAATCTATTGGTACAATAATTGATTAACTACGGTAATTATTATACAGAATTAAGGAATATGGAATTAATACCGATTATAGAAGCATCACTAAGCATTTTTACCGTGTTTACGGCATTTTTTGTCATTTTATCATATTTACTCTACAAACTACGCGGCAAATCGAGTGAGAAACCATATTTAAAAGAATTAGCATCTGATAATTTGATATCTATTATGATTGAGAAAACCGAAATAATTGAGGATGATACTGAGAAGCTTAAAAGACACGAAAGATTTAAGATTGTAAATCCGGTTCAAGCACCGACAATTACAGATAACCAACCCAACGAAAAAATTAATGTACTTAACACAGTTGCAGAATCATTTAAAACATCAAATGTAGTTTTAAAACCACAAGTAGTTAACAACAATTTGAATATATATAACTTGTATTCAAATAGCAGCATCCGCCAAATGCACAAACTTCAAGCTCCTGAATTAACATCAGTTAGAGAGATATAAGATTTAACACACTCCTTTATAAAAAGCCAAACATTTTTAATTTTCAATAAACTTCTTTATAATTGATTATCATCTAATAAAATTCTGATAAATTAATTATACTGGAATAAATGACAAAGACTATTTATATAAAAAATATGGTGTGCGACAGATGCGTTAAAGTTGTACAAGAAGAAATTGAAAAATTGGGGTATGAAGTTTCAAAAATAAAGTTAGGTGAAGCAACTGTTGAATCGTTAAAAGAAATTGATATTAATAAAATAAACGATGTTTTATGCAACTACGGCTTTGAGTTGCTTGATAACAAACAATTCAAATTAATAGAAAAAATTAAAATTTTTATATTAGAATATATTAATCATCAAAGCAAAGAACTTGGCACTCAAGAAAAATTATCGGATTATATCTCAAAAAAGATGGGATATAGTTATCAATATTTGAGTAAATTATTTTCATCTTTGGAAAATCATACAATAGAAAATTATATAATAAGCCAGCGGATAGAAAAGGTTAAAGAGCTGCTTGTTTATAATCAGCTTACATTAAGTGAAATTTCCTACCGGTTAGGATACAGCAGTGTTCAACATCTATCAAGTCAGTTTAAAAAAGTAACGGGCTTTGTTCCCAGTAAATTTAAAAAATTGAAAAACAGAAAAAGAGTCCCTTTAGATAAAGTTTGATCCATTCTTATTACTTTTCGGCTAAATAATATTTTGATGTGCTGACGACGTAAGAAGTCAATATCAGATTTTCGTGTGGCTATTGCCGGATGTAATTTCTAATCAAAACTCAAATTACAATTCACAATTTCTCGGATAATTATTTGTTTTTGTTATCCCGTTTACGGACTTCGTCCATTCCGTCAAATGCCGGATTTACAAAGCTATTATAAATTGTCCAAAGGACTTTCACAAAGAACTGCTATCGCAGTGCTGTTTGTCCGACTGCGAATGCAGTCGAATTTACAATAGCCTCGAATGAAATTCGAGGTATAAAAAGAAATATACGGTACAACTGCGGATGCAGTTGAATTTAGGAATGTTGAAT
>DRJC01000154.1 GCA_011052365.1 Ignavibacteria bacterium | reverse complement strand
AAAGAGCATTACGTGGACTTCTTCTGCGACCGGTCTGTG
The DNA here is from genome assembly GCA_011052365.1 of Ignavibacteria bacterium. Classification (GTDB taxonomy): domain Bacteria; phylum Bacteroidota; class Ignavibacteria; order Ignavibacteriales; family Ignavibacteriaceae. Next base: position 3,347 of record DRJC01000154.1, on the reverse strand, counting down.
TTCAACGCCTTTGGGAACAATAATAAATTCGCCCTCATTTACTTCAATTGTTTTATTCCTAAATTCCATTTTAAATTTACCATTCAGCACATAGAACATTTCATCTTCACTTTCGTGTTTGTGCCAAATAAATTTTCCTTTAAATTTAGCAAGTTTAACCTGCTGTCCGTTCAGTTCACCCACAATTTTAGGATTCCAATATTCGGAAAATGATGACAGTTTTTAGGAGATATTTACTTTTTCTATTTTCATAATAAATAATCTGTCTTTAGTGAAAAGAGGGGATTAAAAATTATTATTTCTTGTATCCGGATTAAAATAATTTCGTTTTGCCATATTTGTTTGTAATTGGACCGCAGCACTTGTTATATCGTAATTAATAAGTACATCATAGTAATATCTAAGTAAAATATTACCATAATAATTTGCCGGGTTTCCGTTATAAACTGCTCCGATCATAAAAAATGGTTCGGGTGTAGCAATCCATTTACCTAATTCTGAGTTCGTCGGAATATCAGCCGTTTTAAGAATAAAATTATCATACTTCGCGTTGAACAAAATGTAGTTTAACGAATTTTTTTGAGGAGCAGTGTTTATTAGCTGGACTTTTAATCCAACAAAAGTATTCCCGCTTTGTGAAACTGCTTCAAAATAACCCTTAGAAAAACTAAACCCTACAATTTGGTACCGGTTGGCGAGTTTGTTTTTTAAATATTTCCCCATTGAACCCCCGCCCCAGTAATTAGAATTATTCTGAATATGTCCGTTGTGTGCCCAAACTGCAATCTTTGTATTTGCACCGAACAAATTAGATATCCAGACAGCATTATCAGCCATGTACTTGTCACGGTAATTTATACTGTAATCAAAATGCGCCGATGAATAAATAACATCATTAGCCTGTATTAGATTTATAACTAATTGTTTCACCGTTTGATATTCAAAATCTGATGATTTAGAAATCAATTCACTTTTTATCGCTGTAATTTTAGTCAGTGCATCTTTAAGGCTGTCGGCTATTTCTAATTTACGTTTCTGAGAAATATTTTTATAGTATTCCCCAACAAGGCTGGGCAAAGTATTTCCAATATTTTTTATCATTTGCATTGAGGGTAATATTTGGCTTACAAAACCGGGTTTAACCCTGTTGAAATATTCAAGGATTAAATCAGGCTGGTACGTTATAAACTGGGAGTCAAACCCAATATAATGAATTTTACTATCTTCTGATTTTCCAATATTATATTGTCTCATCCATTTCAATAAATCCTTTACTTCCTGTGTTCTCCAAGTCCAAAAATGCATCTTTGTTGTCATTATATTTTCTAAGTTGCCTTCACCTTTTGTTATATATCTGTCAATATAAATAGATTCTCCCATATCAGCTTCAAATCCGAAAGCTTTAAAACCGTAATTCTCTACTAAATATTTAAAAATTCTGTGCTTTAGCTGAAAAAATTCTTTTGTTCCGTGAGTAGCTTCGCCCAGTCCTACTATTTTTGCATCCTTTAAAAAAGATAATGGAGCAAGATCGTTGTCGTCAAGTAATGGTGAAGCTCCGTTTAATGGGTGAATAATAGAGTTTAAGTCTCTAACTATTTGTGTGTTTAAATTATCGGTAGTAGCACCAATTTGATCCTTTATTACAGGTGGTTCGGTAGGACTTTGACAGGAAGGAAGCAGAATGGTTAATAAAAATAATATAGAAGATAAAACTTTTAGTTTCTTCATTATGTCACCCCAAACTTAATTGAACAAAAAATAATTATGCTAATTCACAGATTCTTTACTTTGAAAATGTATAAAGAGAATCAATATTTTTTTCATTAATGAATATGCTAATAATTGGAATATTAAACAATAAAAAATAGTATATAAAAGTAACTGCTTCGGTTACATTTTATTTTGACCTAACACGCATGTAAAATTTCATATCGATCATTCTTCAATACCCTTATTATTTGGTTTATCTAAAAGTCTATTCGCTTTTTTGGCAGTTACTATTGGTTTACCTGTTTGTTTTTCAATTTCCAATCTTGCTTTTTTAGCGGCATTACCCCCTTTACGGGCAATATCTTTATTTTCTTCTAATCCTTTTGGTCGTTTTTCTTTCGATATCTCGGTTGTAGAAGCTTCTGCAAGCATATTCAAAACCAGCTCAAGGTTGCTCATATTGTCCCGCAAGTTTTCTTTTTTCAGCCCTTTGTGTTTCTTGTATTCTTTTACGTTTTTTCCCGCCCAGGCTTTAGTGAGTTCATTGGTTAAGATAGCGTATTCCAACCCTTGTTTCATTCCTCGTTCTTGCCATTCATCAGTAAGTTCTTTTCTAACTTCAATACTTTTAAGACGTTGGTTAATCCACTCTTTGGAATAGCCTTTTTTAAGGTATGTTTCCATAGCACGGTCAAAAGCCAATTCGGGGTCTTCGGTTTCTTCAATTCGTTCGTAACCAACTTTTGCCAACCAAAGTTTAAAAGGTTCAGCCTTTGGCGATGGAATAGATTGAATAAGACGTAAAAGCTGTTCCGTATCGGCTACATCAGTCATTCTCATTTTTCCATCTTGAGCAAGCATTTTCAAACGGTTACAATTTGTAACCGTTTCGTTCCCTTCTTTTACAAGCCTGTGTTTTAGTACTTTCCAGTAATTTCTTGCTCCTTGATAATCTTTTTGCTCTGTTAAAATTGCAATAACATCAATAAGAGAGAAATACCAAAGCTCTTTTTCTTCATCCCAATACGTTCTTACACTTTGTTTTTGAAATAATTGTATTTTATTTTCCTTGCTCATATCAATTTTTTTGTTGTTTCTAAAACTATTGCACTTTCTTTGTCCAAATCAGTCATTTGTAACAAATAAAAGATAATATCAATAAAAAATTAAATATTTTCCAAATCTTCTTTTGTAAATTTGTTGTTAGTGTTACCGGTGTTTAAAGTTGTCTCAGGTTCAAACAGCATTACGTGCACTTCTTCTTCTGCAACCGGTCTGTGGTCAACACCTTTAGGGACAATAATAAATTCGCCTTCATTTACTTCAATTGTTTTGTCCCTAAATTCCATTTTAAATTTACCATTCAGCACATAGAACATTTCGTCTTCATTTTCGTGTTTGTGCCAAATAAATTTCCCTTTAAATTTAACAAGTTTAACCTGCTGTCCGTTCAGTTCACCCACAATTTTAGGATTCCAATATTCAGAAAATAGAGAAAGTTTTTCTGAGATATTGATTTTTGCAAGTTTCATTAAATTTTGAACTATTTTTTTTACTTTGTAATTCCGTGTAATTTTTCCCAAATACTTTCAAATTCGTTTCCTTTAAACCAGCGAGGCATTTGTTTTGCGTTT
>DRJC01000153.1 GCA_011052365.1 Ignavibacteria bacterium | reverse complement strand
GGTGCAAAACCGTATTTAATTTTACCGTTATTTTTATTGTGAAAAGCTTTTGCCAATTCATAAGTTTCTTTTAATTCAATTTCGGTTGAAGCTTTGAAAGACGGGTAAAGATCGTTTATATCAATCATACATTTTCCGGCAATAGCTCTCAAACCGGAATTAATCAACTCTTCAAAAACTACTTCCTGATGGCGAAGTGTTCCCATATCCAAAATGGTTGTAGTTCCCCCGAGTAAAAGTTCGTTGATTCCCAACTTAGTCGAAGAACGAAGGGATTCTTTATTGTGTGCATTTTCATAGGGGAAAATTCTTAGCTTAAGCCAATCCAATAATTCAAGGTTATCTGCTAATCCTCTAAACAATGTTTGACAAAGATGAACATGCGTCTGAACAAAGCCTGGAATTAAGGTACATGATTCAGCGTTTATTACATCACCGGAAAAATCGGAGATTTCACTTTGTGTATATTCTCTAATGTTTGTAATTATTCCATCAGTAATTTCTACACATTCATTTGAAAAAATATTATTGTTTTGGTCAACAGTTACTACCTGTTTCGGAATAATTAATTTCTTACACATTACTTTTCAGTATTATTATTTTCATCAAAAATTTCATCGGTAATTTCAAATGCATATCTTAAATGAGGAATAACTATTGAGCCTCCGACAATAAGAGCAATGTTAAAGCTTTCATATAATTCTTGTCTTGTTGCACCCTCTGTAATAGAACGGTCAATATGATAAAAGATACAATCGTTACACCTTAAAACCATTGATGCAACTAACCCCATCAGCTCTTTAGTTTTTGCGTCTAATGCCCCATTTATATATGCTTTATTATCGAGCGCAAAAAATTTATTAAAATCTCTAAATCCCGAATTAAGAATTTTATCATTCATTCCCGTTCTGTAATTACGTGTCTCTGTTGTTGTTTTCATTTTAGATCTCAGTTAAGATTAAAATTGTAAGAATTGATCCGGTACTACAAATACTATAATAATTTTTATTTTTTTATTTATCTTCTTTTTTATGCCCGGTTATAAGAAAATAATTTAGTTCTCTTTCCCAGGCTTCCATAAAATCTTTATAATATTCTTCTGTGAATTCATCTACTTTCTTATTACCGTTTTTACTTAAAGAAGTTAATTGATAAGTAACACTTAAATCACTTCCATTATCCTGGTTATCATTTATTGAAATTCTAATATTACTCAAATAATAATCGGGTACTATCTTTGCTATTTCAAGCATAAAATTTTCAGGCTCATATTTTGTTACTATCCAAAATGCTTTCCCTTTATCATTGGTGGTTGTAAAAACACAATCCAATTCAGCTAAGCCTGAATTAGAAATAATTTCTTCAGGTAACCAGCCGTTTACCCAATCAACTTCCCTATTGGGACACAGTAAAGGAAAAACGAGCGATGGTTTAGCTTTAATTTTTTGTTTATATGTACGGCTAATTCTGTGTGGTTTTGTAATTTTCATAATAACTCTTATTTAGTTTATTCTTTTTCTAAAATTTAAGACACTTGCAGTTAAAATAACAGTACCTAACAAAAAAAGCATTCCAACTTGCGGCAGCAATTCCATAAAGCCTGTACCCTTTAAAATAACACTTCTTAAAATTGTAATAAAATATCTTAATGGAATTAAGTATGTAATATACTGAATAACTTGAGGCATATTTTCAATTGGAAATGTAAAACCGGAAAGGTAAATCATAGGCATCATTACTGCAAATTGCGCAACCATCATTGCCTGCTGTTGAGTTTTTGATATTGTAGAAATTAATAACCCAAGGCCAAGAGTTGATAACACGAATAACAAAGAAGCAAACAAGAGAAAGAAAAAATCACCTTTAATACCAATATTGAACCAAAATACCATTATACCTATTACCAACATTACATCAATAAAACCGACTATTATAAAGGGAACAAGTTTGCCTATTATTAATTGAATGGGTTTGATTGGAGTAACTATCAATTGTTCAAGGGTTCCAATTTCTCTTTCTTTAACAACAGCCATTGACATAAGGATGATTGTTATAACCATAAGAAGAAGTCCCATAATACTTGGAACCATAAATTTCCGGGTTTTTAATTCAGGGTTATACCATACGCGAATTTCAGGAATAATAGAACCTATCACTTTTATTTTGCTTCCGCTTTTATCTTTTATATTTAACAGAAGTTTATTTGAATAACTCGCTACAATTCCTTGAACATAACCTGCTGCTATTGATGCTTCATTCCCGTTTGAGCCGTCAAATATTACCTGTACTTCGGTTGTCTGTTTTCTATTTATATTTTTCTCAAAATTATTTGGTATAACAATTGTTAATATTGTAGTGCCGTTATCAATTAAGGTTGTTGCTTCTTTATAATTATCAACGTAAGCATCCACATCAAAATAACCTGATTGTGTAAAACGCTCGATAAATTGCCTGCTTGTAGAAGTTTTATCCTGATCAAATACAGTAGTGTGAATTGTATTTACATCTAAAGTAGCTGCATAACCCAAAAGAATAAGTTGTAAAACCGGAGTAATAAAAATCACACCGAATAATTTAGGGTCTCTTTTTAACTGTAGAAATTCTTTTATTATTATGTTAATAATTATTCGCATAATCTTCTTACAGGTTTGCTGCTGCTCGTTTATTGAAGATGGCTGCCAAAAATAAAAAGATAAAAGCAAAAATTAGTAAGTAAATAATTTGCGGCCAAAATGCTTCCATCCCTACACCTTTAAGTAAAATGTCTCTTAAAATAACTATGTAAAATTTTGCCGGAGTAATATTAGTAAATACTTGAATAGCAACAGGCATACTTGCAATTGGGAAAATGAATCCGGATAAAATTACCGATGGTAATAAAGAAATTAGAGTAGCTAACTGAAATGCTACTTGTTGAGAATCTGCTATACTTGAAACAAATATTCCTAAGTTTGATGCTGAGAACAAGAAAAGAAGTGTTGTTAAAAATAACAACAGAATATTACCTCTAATAGTTAGCCCAAACATAACATGGCTTACAATTAATATCATAGCGGAAATTATTAAGCCTATAATTGTATATGGTATAGATTTACCCAATAATATTTCTAAAAATTTTAAAGGAGATACATATAGCTGATCAATTGTTGCTCTTTCTTTTTCTCTTACAATTGACAAGGATATTGAAATTACTGCCGTAATAACCAGTATCATTGCAATAAGTCCTGGAATTAGAAATAATGTAGATTTTAATCCCGGGTTAAACCAAAAGATAGATTCAAGAGCAATGGGAATATAAATAGGTATTCCATTTTTTGAAAAAAATTCTTTTGCGATTTTTTTATTATAAGCTAAAGTTGCGGCGTTCATATAATTTTCAATAATAGCTGCGGTATTTCCATCTACTCCGTCAATCAATATTTGAACTTTCACGTTCCTGTTGGTATTTAACTTTTTTGACATATCTTTAGGAAAGACAATTACGCTCTGTGCTTTGTTCAGGTCCAACACTTCTTTTATTTGACCTTCATTATTTAAATAACCTTTTATATCAAAATAATCCGAACTCCCAAGCATCCTTATAATATTGCGGCTGTCTACCGTTTTTGCTTGGTCAAAAACAAAAAGCTGAATATGATGAACATCAAAATTTATTGCATATCCAAAAATCGCCAACAAAATTATCGGAAAAATGAAAAGGACAAACAACATCCTTTTGTCCCTTTTTAGTTGTAGCATCTCTTTTTTTGATATAGCTAAAATTCGTGTCAGCAATTTATTTCTTATCCTCTTCAAGCAAATAAATAAATACATCATCCAAAGTCGGGGCAATTGGATCGATTCTTTTTATTTGTATTGAGCTTAATGTTTTTAAACTTTCAATTACCTGTGATTTGTTTTTATAAAAACCATTTACACTTAAATGAATATTATTCCCGAATATTGACGTATCATCAACAAACGATTCTTTTGAAAGTATATCCATTGCCAAGACCGGTGTATCACATTCCACTTCAATAATTTTATTTTTTAAATAATCTTTTTTAAGTGTATCCGGTGTACCTTGTGCAATTAATTTACCTGCATTAATCAGTATAATTTTGTTACAGAATTCAGCTTCTTCCAAATAATGAGTGGTTACAAGTACGGTTGTTCCTTCGCCTGATATTTCATTAATTAACTCCCAAAACTGTCGCCGTGCTATGGGATCAACACCACTTGTCGGTTCGTCCAAAAACACAATAGCAGGCTTGTGAATCACCGCCGTACCGAGCGCAAGTCTTTGTTTAATGCCGCCGGGAAGTGAAGCGGTAATAAACTTTTCCTTACCTTTTAAATCCGATATTCCTAATACCCATTTTTTTCTTTCTGCAAGTTTCTTACCGTATAAACCATAAACCCCTCCAAAAAAATTTATGTTTTCTTCCACAGTTAAATCATTATAAAGGGAAAACTTTTGTGACATATAACCAATTTCCCGTTTTACTTTATCAGGCTCGTTCATCACGCTAAAACCACCGACTAAAGCATCACCGGAACTCGGCTCAAGTATGCCGCACAACATTCTAATAGTCGTGGATTTACCCGCCCCGTTGGCACCCAAAAATCCAAACACCTCTCCTTTTGCTACTGAAAAAGATACATTATCTACAGCAGTAAAGCTTCCGAATTTTTTTGTTAATTCATTTACATCAATGGATATCATACTGCCTGTTTACTTTCTTCTTTTACTTTAATGATAAAAACATTTTCTAAACTTAATGGTATGTTTCTTTGTGTTGTAACATCAATTGAGTTTTCATTTAATATTTTTTCAATTTTTACATAATCATTTTTATAATTATCGACTATTACATCCAGGCTATCCCCGAATAATTGTACTTCAAAATCAGTTTGCTTACTTAATATATTTACAGCTTTTTTAATATTACTGCACACAATTTTAATAACGGTTTTATTTGTTGACTGCTTAATTTTAGCGGGGGTGTCAATACTTATAATTTTTCCTTTATTCATAAGAGCAACATAGTTGCATCTTTCTGCTTCATCCAAATATGGAGTCGACATAAAAATTGTGACTCCTTCTCGTAAAAGATTCGCCAATATTTTCCAAAAATCTCTTCGTGAAACCGGGTCAACCCCGGTAGTGGGTTCATCCAGAAATATTATTTTTGGTTTGTGGATTAAACTACAGGCTAATGCTAACTTTTGCTTCATTCCGCCCGAAAGGTTATCGGCAAGCCTGTCTCTAAATTCACTTAAACGTGTGAATTGTAAAAGTTCATTCCTTCTTGTTTCATAATCTTTAACACCATGAATTTTTGCAAAGAATTCAATATTTTCATCGACTGTTAAATCACCGTAAAGAGTAAACTTTTGTGATAAATAACCGATGTTGTTTTGAATCTTTTTCTTGTTCGAGAAAATATCCATACCAAAAATATTTACAGTTCCTTCATCCGGAGAAAGCAGACCGCATAATATTTTTATTGTAGTTGATTTACCGGCACCGTCAGGTCCAACAAACCCGAACATTTGTCCAATTTCTACGTTAAATGAAATGTCATCAACGGCAATTATGTCGCCGAATTTTTTACGAAGGTTTTCGATTTTAATTATTTGTTTCAAGTTAAAGGTTGTCAGGTTGCAAGTTATTTGTATTAAGTTTTTGTTTTTAAATATTTTATTAAGGTTGATATTTTTTTTATCAATTTAACCGAATCACCAAATAATTCTTTGAATTTATCTTTGGTAATTAAATTTAAATCAAGCGTTATGTAAAGCAGACTTCGTATTTCACCCGCTGAACCTTTAGCAAAAAATAAGAACCTAATAAATTCTTTGTTTGAATCTCTTTCAAATCCTTCTGCAATGTTATTCATAATAGATACCGCAGCTCTTTGCATTTGCTCTTTCAATCCAAAATCTTTCTTGAGTATCTCATTTGAAGTTAATTTGTAAACTTCAACAACAAGTTTTCTTGATTCTTTCCAAATTTCTAAATCCTCAAAATGTTCAACTTTCATAGCACACCTCTTATTTTTTTTTAATAAATACTTTCCAACTTGTAACCTGTAACTTGCTAACTTTGAATTTTAATCTCCGCATCTGCCGGCATCCCTGCTTTAAGTTTAAAATCCGGATTTTTAATTTTAATTTTAACTGCAAATACTAATTTCGTTCTTTCGTCCTTAGTCTGAATATTTTTGGGAGTAAACTCAGCTTCAGGCGAAATGTAAGTTACTTTGCCCTTAAAACTTTTCCCGGGATAAGCATCAACATAAACATCAGCCGCTTCACCAAGGCGAACATTACCCAACTCGGTTTCAGATACATAAATAATTAAATTCACTTTAGATAAGTCGGATATTTTTAACAACGAAGATGAAGGGTTTACCAACTCACCTACTTCAAAGAATTTTTTAACTACAAATCCGTTTAAGGGCGAAGTGATATAACTGTCATTGATATATTCCTTTATCAAACTGCGATTTGCATTAGCTTCTTTTAATCTTGCTTCTGCCTGCTGAAGTACTTCGGGTCTGATTATGTTACTAACTTTTGCAAAATTATCTTTAGCAGATTTATATTTAGACAGAGCTATTTTATAAGCTGCTGTTATATCGTCAAATTGTTTTTCCGAAACTGTTTTCGCTTTATATAATTTAACAATCCTTTCTTTATCTTTTTTAATTTTACTAAGATTAACTTTAGCCTGGGTTAAAAGAGATTTAGCCTGCAAAACATCTTCTTTACGAGCACCCTTTATTAGAAGTCTAAGTTGGGCATCGGCTACCTGTACTGCAGCTTCGGCTCTTTTAAGTTCTATTTCTAACTTATCGGTATCGATGATGTAAAGAGTATCACCTTTTTCTACTTTGTCACCTTCGGTAAAAAGTTTTTTAATTACATCACCCCTTACCTTTGAACTAATAATTACATTAATTGATTCTATTGTTCCGGATGCTTCAATTTTATTGCTTGAAGTAGAATTACATCCGATAACAAATAGGGATAAACTTAAAACAACATATTTAAAAAGCTTCATTTACCAACTCCGTTATTTAAACTTTTAAAAATTCTTTTACCTTTTGAAGTAAGGATACCATTCATTAATATTTTCATACTACCAATAAATGCTTTTTCAATCGAAATGTTTTTTCTTAAAATAATTTCAGGGTTTACAATACCCCTAATTGTAGAAATAAATGTATTGATAATTAAGAATGAAGATTCATCAATAAAATAGCCTTCCTTTTTTCCTTGTTCAATTATCTTTGTTAAATTTTCTTTTAAGAATTTTATTCTAAGCTTATCCATTTCCTTCCAAAGTTCAGGTGCAAAATTTTTCAGGTCACTTATAAAATGATCTGAAATGTTTAGAGAAATCATTCCGATAAAATTAAAAAGCCCGAAAGCTTTAACAACTGCGTTTTCATCACTATTTATCATTTGCTTCATTTTATTGTTATTGCTTTTCATAAAATCTATAACAGAAATTTTTAGCAGAAATTCTTTAGATTCAAAATGTTTATAAATAGTTTTTTTACTTATTCTAAGTGATGAAGCAATGTTATCCATTGAAGTATGACTGAATCCTTCTTTTAAAAATAACACTTGAGACAACTTCAATATTTTTTCTTTTTCTTTTTGCATTTTATGCTAAGTAACCTTATTTTATTGAACACATTTTCAATATATCAAAGATATACTTCGGAAACTTATTTTCCAAATTTGAGTTTCCAAATATTGTAAAAGCTTTAACACTATATTTTTCTTTTGTTGTATTATAATTAATGATCTTTGAGGGAATATCATTTTTTAGGAATATCATTTTAATTATCAATAAAAGGTTTATTTAATGGATTCATACGATGGTCATGGTTTTCACGGACAGATTTTAAATCAAAGGCAAATTGGTAATTTTGAATTAACAGAAACTGTATATACACCTGGACTTAAAATAGATAAGCATTTTCACACGTCACCATTATTTTCAATTGTATGTTCAGGAACTCTTTCAGAGAAATACCAAAATAAATATTACAAACATTCAAAATTTGGTCTTATTTATAAGCCCTCTTTTACCGAACATTCAAATTACTTTTATGAAAATGGTGCGAAATGTTTAATTTTAAAACTTCCGAACAGCGTTATTAATCATTTGCAAGAATTAGGTTTGGAAGTAGGAAGTATATTTAATTTTCAAAGTAATGCAAATAGTGTTTTAATTACACGATTGCGAAATGAATTAAAATACTTTGATCAATTTTCTTATCTTTCACTTGAAGGAATTATTATTGAACTTTTTGCTCATAACTTAAGGTTGAAAAATAAAACTACTTTATTTCAACCTGATTGGTTTAGGGATATGATAAATAATATAGATTCTACCAAAATAAATGATTTAAATTTAAATAAATTAGCAGAAATGGCGAATGTACATCCTGTTTATTTAATAAATACGTTTAAAAAATTCCTAAATATGACACCAGGAGAATACCTAAGACAAAAAAAATTAGAAATCATTTGCAGTGAGTTGAAAAATACCAACAAACCGCTTTTAGATATTGCTTATCAATTCAATTTTTCTGATCAGTCTCATTTCAATAGATTTTTTAAGAAATATCTTGGTATTACACCCTTAAAATTTAGAAAACTTTATAATAATTAACTTTACATAAACATCTTAGTTTAAAATTATTCTAAAACATTAATATTGTTCTATTCCTATTAAGATTATTAAAGTATTTTTATTTTGTGTACATTCAATAAGTTAATTCTACTAAAAATACAAAACATTTAATCGCGTAATTTGAAGGCACATTTTTCTATTAATTAACCTAATTTTTATTAACTATAAGGAGTAGTTATGAAAAGATTTATATTCTTTTTTTCACTTGTTCTATTTATCCCAATGTTAGTTTTTGGACAGAATCCAACAACAATTAAAGGAAAAGTAACGGACAATGATGGTAATATTTTACCTGGAGCCAATATTATTATTAAATCGCTGCATTTGGGCACTGCCAGTAATTCTAAAGGCGATTATTACTTCGTTGTTCCCGGAGAAATATCAAACAATCAAACAGTAAGTTTGTCTGCTAATTTTATTGGTTTTAAAGGACAAACTGTTAAAATAGTTTTGAATGGAAAAACCATAGAACAGGATTTTTCATTAAAAACAGATATTTTCCAGAGTAGTGAAATTGTAGTAACGGGTATCGCGGGAAAAACTTCAAAAGCAGTAGCCGAAATTGCGGTTTCCAGGCTTGATGCTAAAAGTTATACCGAGAATAACAATTATCAAACAATGGCTCAATTAATTGCCGGAAAAGTAACCGGTGTTCAAATGAGAAGCAGTTCCGGTAACGTTGGCTCGGGATTTAGATTTTATATGCGTTCCGGCGGCGGTATAAACGGTAATGAACAACCTATTATTTATATTGACGGTGTGAGAGTAGATAACTCCCAAACAGGTACTTTCAATACCGGAGGACAAAGCAATAGTGCATTAGCCTCATTAGACCCTGAATCCATAGAGAAAATTGAAGTTTTGAAAGGACCTGCAGCTGCTGCTATGTACGGTACAAGTGGTTCTAACGGTGTAATTTTAATAACAACAAAAGCAGGAAATACTGTAATCGGTGGAAAAGGTATTGCAGTTACATACAAATTCAATTATGGTTATAATGATCAATCATTTGATTATAAAACGAGTACTTTTAAATCTGCTAAAGATGCTAATGCTAATTTTGTTAGAGGATATATTCGTGACAATAACGTTACGGTTAGTGGTGGTAACAACTACTTGAAATATTTCGGTGGTTATTCAAGCCATTCTGAAGGTGGTATTATGCCGAACAACAATCTTCTAAGGAAATCAGTAAATCTTAGTTTAACTTCATACCCTAGTAAAAATTTAATAATAAAATTTAACGGTACTTTTAATTATACAAATATCAGTAGACCTCAAAATGACAATAATATTTTTGGGTTCTTAGGTAACACATTGTTATTTACTAAATCATATAGATTTTTAGACAGTCTTTCAATTTTAGGGTTAAAAACTCTTTCAAGAAAAAATCAATTTATTGGAAGTTTCAGCATAACTTATAATCCGATTAAAAATTTGGAAATTCATGGTGAAGCAGGTGTTGACAACAGTAACACGAGAGATGATCAAACTTACCCGTCTAACTTGTACTATCCTTTTAGAACAAACGGTCAAAGAAACTTAGCAAATCGTTTGAACAAACAATTTACATATTCGATATACGGACAGTATAATTTTAACATTACTGATGAATTATCGGTAACTTCAATTGTCGGTACACAATTTTTTAATCGTGAACTTTCAAGCAATAACTTAGGAGTTCAGAATTTTGCGACAGAATTGATAACCAATATAGGTGCCGGTACGGACGTACAATTTTACGGAGAAGGTTATACAAACAGCCGTGAAGCCGGTATTTACACAACTCATTCTTTTAATTATTCAAATAAATTATTCTTTACACTTGGATTAAGAAAAGATTATGCAAGTGCTATTGGTGTTGAATCTCCAAGTATTTTCTACCCAAAAGCAAGTTTTTCATTGCGTTTAGATAAATTTGGTTTTGCTCCTAAAATGTTCAACTTACTCAAATTAAGAGCTGCTTACGGAGAAAGTGGTCAGTTACCGGGTCTAACAGCTCCGATCCCATTATTATGGTCGGCAGTAGTTGGAGGTTATGGCTCCGGTGCAATTATAAATGCAATCGGTAATAATAAAATTAAACCTGAAAGAATTAAAGAATTTGAAGTAGGTATAGATGCTGAATTCTTAAATATTTTCTCTTTGGAATTTACTTATTATATACAAAATGCAAGAAATTCAATTGTAGGATTAAACAATCCTCCTTCTACAGGCTTAACTGCTACATCTGTACCTTTCAACATTGGTGCAATGAAGGCACATGGTTTTGAATCTTTACTTCAAACAAGTCTTTTCAGAAATTCAAACTATGAAATTAACCTAGGATTAATCTGGAACTATCAAACTAATGAAGTAACTGATTTAGGTGGTGCACAGCCAATCTTTGACGGCTTTAGTAACAACGTTATTAAAGAAGGTTTACCAAAACACGAATTCTACAGACAAATTGTTAAAGGAGCTTTATTTGATGCGAATGGCGTATATACAGGCCCGGATATTTCATCTGAAAGAGTTGATCTTGGTAATCCCATACCTAAACACACAGGTTCATTTACATTCAATTTAAAGTTATTTAAAAACATTAATGTTTATGCACTTTTTGATTGGGCTTTAAATAGAACAATAAATAATAGTACAGCCCGTTTTGCAGCACGTTTTGGTAACTATGTACCGCTTAATAACCTTAAAGACCTACTTAAAACACAAACACCAGGTACAGCGGAATATATTGCTACTGCTAATAAAGTTGCAAAATTAGACGGAAATGTTCCTTCTAATTATTTTGAAAATGGAAAATTTTTCAAGTTTAGAGAACTGAGTATCAGTTACAGCTTAAAAGATGTTCTAGCAACTTATTTATCCTCAAACTATATTTCAGATTTTGTCGTCGGTGTTTCGGGAAGAAATCTGTTTACATCAACTCCTTATACAGGTTCTGATGTCGAATTAAATTCAAACGGTAGTAGAAGTTTAACTAGAGGATGGGATTTCTTAACATTACAATCCCCAAGAACGTATAATTTTTGGGTTAGATTAGCATTTTAAATAGGAGGTTTATATGAAATTTATAAAAATATATTTATTAATATTTACATCAATATTTGTATTCAGTTCTTGCAAAGATTATGTTTCAAATGTTGATCCATTAATAAGCCAAGTTAAAGATGAAGATTTGACTACTCCGTCTCAATTACCCTTTTTAATTAAAGGTGTAAAAACTAGGTTTGCAAATGCAACAGAACGTTTATATGTTATTGCAGACGGACTCTCAGATGAATTCTTCTTCAGTCAGAATGTTCCAAACGCTACATTTCCTACTTTCCGTGATATTGATAAAGGTATAATATCTTTAGATAATAACTCGGTTAGAGGTCCATACACTGCTATGGGTCAATATCGATTTTTAGCTGATAATTTAGTTGAAAGAGTCGGTAAAATGACCATAGGAGATGCATCGCTAAAGAATGATGCTTTATTTACCGGTTATTTTTATGGTGGCTATGCACGTTTTCAATATGCTACATATATGGGATTAACTGAAACTCAAGGAGGTTCCCCAATTGACGGCGGACCTTTTATCGCTTCAGCTAAAATGTACGACCTTGCAATTGGTAAATTTAAAGAAGCTCTTAAATATACTACCAATCCTGCAACTATTAGGATGGTTAATTCCGTGATTGCAAGATCATATTTATTTAAAGAAGATTTTGCAAATGCCGTAACTTTTGCCAAATTAGGAATGGTAAACGGTGATCCTGCTTTTACTGCACTTCATAATGTTCAACAATCTAATTACTATTGGACACAAGCCGGTAGAGGTAGAACTCAATATGTAGTTGCCTATAGATTTAAGGACTACGTTGATGCAGATCCAAATGAGGCTAATCGTATTAAATTATTTACTATACTCGGCAATGACGGAACAACAATCTATTACATGCAGGGAAAATATCCTGATAGAGAATCACCTGGTATTATGATGACCTGGCAAGAAAATAGTTTAATGCTTGCTGAATTATCGTTACGTGGTCAAGGTGGCGCTGGTGATGCTTTAACATTGGTTAATGAAGTGAGAGCTTCACACAGTATAGCACCATTAGCTTCTGTTACACTTGACATTCTATATGTCGAAAGAGATAAAGAACTTTTCGTAACTGCTAATAGGTTACCCGATGAACGTCGTTTTAACAAATGGCATCTCGGTGCCGGTACCTGGCAATACTTACCTATAACAAATGATGAAAGAAACAGTAATCCGAACCTGTAATGTTTTCTTTTATTATTAGTGATGTGAAAAGCTGCAATGATTTGCAGCTTTTTGCTTTTAAATTAATCCAAAAATAGAATATTATTATGAAAACAATTAAATTATTATTTCTAGTTTTTGTTATCCATTTTTTTATATTCTCTAATATTTTCCCACAAGGAAATACTGACAGAGACGTAAACATTCTAAAAATGGTAAACAATGTTTCTTCAAAAAGAATTAAACAAAATATTGAAAAGCTTGTTGGTTTTGTAACAAGACATACACTTAGCAGAACCGACAGCGATAGTATCGGTATTGGTGCTGCAAGAAGATGGGTGAAAAAAACTTTTGAACAATACGCAAAAAACTCAAACGGAAGGATGGAGGTTTATTTTGACTCTTTTATGCTTAAACCTGACGGCAGAAGAATTGACAGGAAGGTTGAATTAAAAAATGTTATTGCAAAATTAAAGGGAACAGATAAAAATGACAACAGAATATTCATTGTCAGCGGGCATTTAGATTCCAGGAATTCAAACTCTATGGATTCAACCGGTTTTGCCCCTGGTGCTGACGATGATGCTTCGGGTGTAGCCGTAGTAATGGAACTGGCTAATATTTTATCTAAAAGTAAATTCCCGTCAACTATT
>DRJC01000152.1 GCA_011052365.1 Ignavibacteria bacterium | reverse complement strand
CTTTTGTCGGTCAGCATTAATAATTCAGATGGACCTGCAGGCATATCAATTGCAACGCCAAGTATGGAAGCTGTTTGTTTGGCGGCTGTTACAAAGCGGTTACCGGGACCGAATATTTTGTAAACCTTAGGAACTGTTTCCGTACCGAACGTCATTGCTGCAATCGCCTGAATTCCTCCGACTTTAAATACAGTTTTAATCCCGATTAAATTTGCCGTGTATAGAATTGCCGGGTGAATGTTCCCGTTTTCATTTGGAGGAGTGCAGAGTACTATTTCTTTGCAGCCGGCAATTACGGCAGGAACTCCCAGCATTAAAACGGTTGAAAAAAGCGGAGCGGAACCTCCCGGAATGTACAGACCTATTTTTTCAATCGGTCTGCTTTCCTGCCAGCATTCTACTCCGTTTGAAGTTTCAATTATTTCTTTTCTTAATTTTTGAGAAAGATGAAATTTTTCAATATTATCTTTTGCAAGATTAATTGCATTCTTCAATTCGGTAGATATATTTTTTTCCGCTTCAATAAGCTCATTATTATATATTCTAAAATCATTAATAACCGCTTTATCATAAAGTAAGGTATACTGTTTCAGAGCTTCGTCTCCGTTTTCTTTAATAGCATTGAAAACTTTATCAACCGTATTATCCAATTCTTTGAAGTTAAAATTTGGGCGAGCTGTAAATTCCCGCCAATTTATTCTTTTGGGATTAATTATTTTTTGCATAATAGTTTACTTCACCATTTTTCCAATTGGGATTATTAAAATATCTTCGGCACCGGCTTCTTTAAGCTGGTCAATCATCATCCAAAATTCATCCTCGTTAATTACAGAGTGCAAAGAACTCCAGCCCTTTATTGCAAGAGGTAAAACAGTAGGACTTTTTAATACCGGTAAAATATTACTGACCTGTTCGATTTTATCGTTCGGTACGTTCATCAAAATATACTTGGAGCGTTTTGCTTTTAAAACAGATTCTATTCTAAATAACAACCGGCTTAATATTTTTTCAATTTCGTTATCAATATTTATGTTCTTTGCAAGGCATGCTTCCGATGTTAAAATAGTTTTTACTTCCTTTAAACCGTTTTTAAAAAGTGTACTGCCCGAACTTACCAGATCACAAATTGCATCCGCCATACCAATTCCCGGCGCAATTTCTACAGAACCGGATATTTCGTGAATATCTGAGTTAATATTATTCTCCCTCAAAAAAGCTTTTAGAGAATTCGGGTACGAGGTAGCAATTTTTTTTCCTTCCAACCAAGAAATATCATTAAAGGTATTGTTTTTGGGAATAGCCAACGCAAGTTTACACTTTGAAAATCCAAGTTTAGCAACAATTTCCGAATCTTTGTTTTTTTCAATTAAAGTATTCTCCCCGATTATTGCAGCATCAACTACCCCGTCCTCAAGGAACTGCGGTATGTCGTTGTTCCTCAGGTAAAATACTTCCAACGGAAAGTTCTTTGCATTAACCTTCAATTGATCAATACCATTTTCTATAATGATACCGCAATCTTTCAGTAATTTGATTGAACCTTCCTGAAGTTTCCCTGATTTTTGGATTGCTAATTTTAGTTTACTCATGTTTTCCTCTTAAATTTTAGCTAAGTAAACCGAGGGGTAGGATAAAAAAAACCCGTCGATTTACTCAGACGGGTTATGAAATAGATATTTTAAAAATTACATATCATTACCATCTCGCCTGAGAGCAAGTATGATGGTGGTGATGATGTAATTGTAATAAATTCATTGTGTTAAAATTTTTAATGAGATTAAAATAGTTTAATTAATTTTTATTTCCAAATTTACTGCGGATACATAGAGAACGAAGAATTGAGTTATCAAAAAATAGAACGCGGATTGCGCGGATGAAACGGATTTTCGCGGATTTTGGATTCGCGTCAATCAGCAAAATCCGCGGAATCCGTGTCCTATTTCCTTCGTATTTTATTATCAACAATCAGCACAAATTCACCCTTTAAGTTTTTTGCTTCGACTTGTTTTAATATTTTTTCTGCCGAGCCTCTGTAAAATTTTTCGCTGTCCATTGTCAGTTGAAAAGCCACAACAACCGGTATATTTTTGCCAAGCACTTTTACAATATCCGTCATTAAACTTTTTAACCTGTATGGCGTATCAAGAATTACAATTACCTCATTTATAAATTTCAATTTGTGAAGTTGCTGTCTCCTTATTTCTTTTTTGGGCGACAGCCATCCGTAGTAGTAAAATTTCTCAAAATCAAAATTAGAACTGATTAAAGCGGGAAGAAGTGAATTGGCTCCGGGCACAGGAATAACATCAATATTCTGTGAGATTAAAAGATCAACCAAAATATGTCCGGGGTCGGAAAATAACGGTGTTCCGCAATCCGAGATTAATGCGGCGGATTCACCGGAAGCAATCTTTAGCAGCAATTCATCTGCTACTTCGTTTTCATTATGCTCATTAAGGGCAAATAGTTCTTTCTTAATTTCATAATGCGAAAGTAACCTTCGTGCTTCTTTGTATTCTTCGCAAATAATAAAATCCACGTCTTTTAAAACCTTTAACGCTCTTAAAGTAATATCGTCCCAATTACCGATTGGGGTTGAGACTATGTAAAGTTTTCCTTTCATAGGTACAAAATAATTATTTCCTATTGAATTAACACCTCCACAATCTTATGTATGTATGTATTTATTTATTTGCGTTGACATAAGAAAAATGAAAGTTAAAAAAGAACCCTCATTATCAATCAACATTAAACAAACCATCTTTGCTGCTATAACAGTAAATATAGCTAATTATAGTAGATTTGGTTATGGTTTTTTCTAATACTCAATAGTTATTACTGTTAGGGCAGTAATAACCTTGCTTCTATCAAATATTTTATATAATTTATCTGATATCTTAAATAAATTACTGTTATGACAGCAAATATATGGACTCAAAATCAATAGGAAAAATAATTTATTTCCACAGAAAAAAAAGCGGATTAACACAAAAGCAATTGGCTGATATCGCCGGAGTAGGAAAAACAGCAGTTTTTGATATTGAAAAAGGAAAAGAGACAGTACAGTTAAAGACTCTATTAAAAATTATTTCTGCACTTAATATTAAAATAAAATTAAATAGTCCGCTGATGCATTTGATGGAGAAAAATAATGAGGAAAGTTAAAGTTTTCAACTTCGGGGAATATGCCGGAGATTTAATAGAATTCAAAAAAAATAAATTATATAAATTTATTTATAACGATGAATATAAAGGCTCCCCTGTTTCTTTAACAATGCCTAAGGATAAAGGAGAATATGAGTTTAGCCAATTCCCTCCTTTTTTTGAAGGTTTATTGCCCGAAGGAATCCAACTCGATGCTTTAGTCCGTCAAACAAAAACAGATCAAAATGATTATTTATCATTATTAATAATTACAGGTAAAGACCTTGTGGGTTCAGTTACAGTTGAGGAAGCAGAATGAATATTTGTCCTATTACATACGAACCCTGTGGTAATAAAAAATACTCTGCAAAGGGATTAAGATTATTGTCTCCTAAACTAAAAAAATTAAACGATCTCTCACTAACACAAGAAGAGCAGTTAAAAGAAGCTGCTGCCAGGGCTGTTAAAATGTCAATACAGGGAGTGCAGCCTAAACTAAGTGCAAAACTAAGAATAAAGGAAGAAAGATTCGAAATTGTAGATCGTAACGGTGTGTATATTCTTAAACCCCAAAATAATTTTTATCCTGAATTACCTGAAAACGAAGACCTGTCGATGAGACTTGCAAAACTTATCGGCATTGAAATTCCACTTCACGGGTTAGTCTATTCAATAGACGGCAGATTTACATATTTCATAAAAAGATTTGACCGGTATGGGAAAAATAAAAAATTATCACTTGAAGATTTTGCACAGTTGGCAGGTAAATCGAGAGAAACAAAATATGATTTCAGCATGGAAAAGATAATTCCTTTACTGGAACGTAATTGTACCTTCCCGCTACTGGAAAAGATAAAATTATTCAGGCTAACATTATTTAATTATCTTATCGGTAACGAAGATATGCATTTAAAAAATTACTCAATAATAAGCAGGAACAACAAAATCGAATTATCACCAGCTTATGATTTATTAAACACAACAATAGCAACAAAGAATGTTACAGAAGAAATTGCGCTGCCAATATCCGGTAAGAAGAGTAATTTAACTCCCAAAGTTTTAATCAAATATTGGGGAAAGGAAAGGTTACAATTAAATGAAAATGTAATAAGTCAAATAATCGAAGAAATTAAAAAAGTACAATCAAAATGGGAAGAACTTATCAAAATCAGTTTCTTATCTAATCCAATGAAAGAAAAATATATGGATTTGTTAAACTCACGGAGAACAAAACTTAATATTTAAAAAATATTTTCTATTTAACTTCCTTTTTCAACCGTATAACATTTAGAAATTAAAAAATTAGAGTCTCTGCAAAATAGAAACTTCTCTTTATTGTCATTTCTGCCATAGGAATGCCCACGGCAGAAATGACAAAAGAACTATTTTGCAGAGACTCTATTATATTTCATCTTAACAATTCCAGCACCTTAGAAATAAGTTCATCAGTACTTACATCAATTCTTTCACCGGTG
>DRJC01000151.1 GCA_011052365.1 Ignavibacteria bacterium | reverse complement strand
TAATTATCCGAGAGATTCTTTCGGAACAATCTTTGTTATTTATTGTGAATTGTAATTTGAGTTTTGATTAGAAATTATGTTCGGCAATATCCACATGGAAATCTGCTATTTACTTTTCCGTTGCCAGCACATCAAAATATTATTTAGCCATTATTATCTATCGAATTAACTGAAGGCTTGCCGGTTTTTGGCGATGCATTTGAGCATTTTATTATTTTGGAAACGGTAAATGCATTTACTGCAAGGAACAACATAAAATCCAAAACCGAAATAATGCCGATGGAAAAGGTTAACAATGCTATTCAAAAAGTTAGGGATTATAAAGCAAGATATAGAATGGTCTTAAAGAATTAATTAGAACTCACTTTATGTAAAAAGGAAAGATGACATCTTTTAACAAGATGTCATCTCTATGCCACAATAATTTAGTTACATTTATCCATATTTCCTTTCATCATGCTTTTTCCCTTCATCATGCTTTTTCCTTTCATCATATTTTTGCCTTTCATCATGCTTTTCCCTTTCATCATCTTTCTACCTGTCATTCTGTGCATTTTAGATTTCTTCCAAATCTTTCTTTGTTCGGGTGTAAGCACTTCATACATATCCATTCTGTGATTTGCAGTAGCTAATGCGATAGCATTTTTGTCCCTGTTAATTTTCTTTACTACATTAATAACATCACCGCGTTTTATGTTATTGGCTGATTTAATTTTTTTCAGGTCTATACCACTTTTTTGAAGATTTGCTTTTAAGTCTACCATTTGTTTCGCAAAAGTAAAATTTAATTTTTTAAAGTTAGCTTTCTGTTTATCAGTAAGATTTAACTTTTTGTGCATAGCCTTCATGCTTTGTTTGTTATGCATATTTTGCATGTTCTGCATCTTTTGCATTTTCTGCATTCGTGGTGCTTTTTGCGGTGTTGGTTTTGCTTGTGCAAAACTTAAAGTTGATAGTAATAAAGTAATTATTACAGCACTTATTACGGAAATGTTCTTGCTTTTCATATTGTACTCCTTTTTATTTGATTAAGTTGATTTTGCCTATTTGACATTTGTATTTTACTTTAGGTTTAAAAGTAAAATAATTAAACCCTATACATTTAATTATTGTCCAATAATATAAAGATAGAATACTCAATGAGTATTGCCGAAGAAGACTTAAATTTAATAGAAGCTTTTAAGAATGGCGATGAAACAAGTTTCAACAGGCTTATTCTTAAATATCAGCAAAAAATTTATTGGCTTGCTCATAGAATGACTGGAAATCATTTTGACGCCGATGAAGTTGTTCAAGAAGTATTGATGGTTATGTATAAAAAGATAAGGGGATTTGAATTCAGGTCTTCACTTTACACATGGATTTATAAAATAACTTTAACAAGAAGTATAAATTTTATAAATAGGAGAAAAGTAAGGGAAAATTTTTCAATTGATGAAAATTCTTTAATTAACTTAAAATCAGAAGATTCTATAACTGATAATATAGAAGCAAAAGAAAAATTGAATAAATTAGATAAAGTTTTGCAACTATTACCTGTTAAACAAAGAGAGATTTTTGTTTTAAGAAATTTTAATGAAATGAGTTACAAAGAAATATCAGATATAACAGGTAAATCGGTGGGCGGATTAAAAGCGAATTATTTTCATGCTTACAAAAGAATTGTAGAACTAATGGAAGAGGGAAATGATGGATGAAAGAATTTTAAGGTATTTAGACGGTGGGTTAACTGAGGATGAAAAAATACTTTTTGAGAAGGAATTAAACACCTCACCCGAATTAAAAAAGAAGTACGAAAAATATACTTCAGTTCAGTCAAAGTTAGACGAACTTAAAAACATTGAGGTTGATAAAACTTATTTTAATGGAATTGTACCTGAGTTTAGAAACAGGCTGAAAGTTAGAAAGAAGACAAGAAAAATATTCTCACTTAGTTTTGTAAATTCATTAGCCGCTATTATAGTATTATATTTTATATTGAGTCCTAATGGAAATAATATGAATTTAAATGAAGTTGTAAAAAATTGGACTGAAATTGATTTTAATAATGCTATTGAATATGTGGATCAACAAAACAGTGGCTTTGACAACGTAGTTTATTACAGCACAACCGAAATTGATTCTGTTATCTCAAGTATGCTGACAGATGAATTAAACCTTTCAAATAATTCAACTGTTTACAATGCAATTGACTACCATAATCTTAGTGCTCAAACGAACTCAAAGGATATTAAAGATTTATACAAAGAAATTCTAAATAAAAAATATTTTTAGGCGTTTAATATGAAAACAACAATTCTATTTCTAATACTATTAATATTACCTGCAACATATTCTCAGGATATGATGAAAATGCACAAAGGTCGTATAAATAAACTTGAACAATTGGAGAGGCTAAAGCTAATTGATGTGTTGAATTTAAATGAAGAAACTACTCTTCGTTATTTTGCAAGGCAAAAGAAATTCAGAAATCAGATGGAAGAATATAAAAAAGAAGGTAAAAAGCTTTTAAAAAAAATGAGGTATTTAATTAAAAACGGTGATAAAAAAAATGAGTTAAAAAGTGCCACAGATAATTATTTGGTTCTCGGTGAAAATATTGCCAATAAAAAAACTGAATTTATAAAATCTTTAAGCGATATTTTAACTGAAAAACAAATTGCAAAATTATTAGTATTTGAGATGAAGTTTAAAGAAGATATTCGTGGTCTGTTGTTCAAAAGGATGGAAAAAATGCATGGAATGTTGCCCTAATACTTAAAATTAATTTGTTTTTTTAAAAAAAAAAATTTAAATGGTCTTGCTTTTTTAATCTCATCACTTTATTTTTACCTCAACTTTTGCGGAAGTGGTGAAATTGGTATACACGCTATCTTGAGGGGGTAGTGCCTTAATTGGTTTACGGGTTCAAGTCCCGTCTTCCGCACCATAAACAATTAACTAATAAAAAAGGAATAAAAATGAAAATGAAATTCTTAACAGCTGCTGGGTTAGTAATGGTAATGTTATTCTCGATTTCTGTTTTTGCACAGGATATGAAACCTGAAGCAGGTAAACTCTATAATGCCGGAAACCGTTTATTAAAAACGGGCAATTATAACGGTGCAATTGATAATTATGATAAGGCTCTTAAAATAAATGAGGATTTCCGAATTTATTATCAGAGAGGTGTTGCCCTTAAAAAATCACATAAATACGAAGAAGCAAAAAAATCTTTTGAGTTAAGTTTGAAAAATAAACCGGATTTTGAAGCCGGCTATAATGCACTTGGCGGAATTGAATTTTTGTTAAAAAATTATGATGCAGCGGTTAATAACTTTGAACATGTAGTGCAAACGACAAAAAATGATAGAGTTAAAAATAAGGTTAAAAGAAATTTGGCTTTAGCTTATACAAAATTGGGAAAAAAGGCTTATGCTGCCGGTAAGACTAAAAAAGCCTTAGGTTATTTGACAAAAGCTGTTAACAATAAAAACTATGATGCTGCTTATTTAATATTGGCAAAGTTATATAATGAACTTGGTAATTGGAATAAATCTCTAAGTGCTGCAGAGAAAGCCCTAAAATATCGTTCCAAAATTGGTAAAGGCGGTCCATATTTTTATATGGGTGTAGCATATAAAAATGAAGGGAACCTTGCAAAGGCAAAAAAAATGTTTAGACTTGCAAGAAAAGATGCATCTTACAGAAAAACAGCCAATTACGAATTAACATTGCTTAATTAAAATATTTCAATCTTTTTAAGCCCTCCATTGTGAGGGCTTTTTTTTATTTAAATTATAAACAACGTTTTAAATTGTAAATCCTAACTTGGAAAAATTAAGAAAGAAAAGATTTTCCGAATACGAATTATTAGCACTGTTAAGTGCTTCATCTGTATTAAGAAAAAAAAGATATTTTAAAGAGCTTTTATATCTTTGTAAAAGAAGTAAAATTAAAAGGGAAAAAGTTTACGAAACTATTTTACAGACATATCTTTTTGCAGGATTTCCAAGTGCATTAGTTTCACTTCAGGTTGTGAATGAGTTTTTTCCTCAAAAACCAACGACAGTTAAAAATAACCCTAAACTTGCTACTATTAAAAAAGGTACGCAAACTTGTAAAAAGATATACGGCAATAAATTTGATAAGTTGATAGATAATATTAAATCGTTTTCACCCGAATTAGCTGATTGGCTGATTATTGAAGGATATGGAAAGGTGCTAAGTAGAAAAGGATTGACCCTTGCAGAAAGAGAACTATCGGTTATTTCAATTTTAACAGTACAAAAATTTGATTCTCAACTTTACTCTCATATAAATGGTGCTTACAGACAAAAAGTTGGTGAAGGGAAGATAAAAAAAACGATTGAAAACTTGGAACTTTTGGGGAATACATCGTATAAAACATTCGGATTGAGAGTATTAAGTAAATTTATAAATAATAAAAATAATTCTTAAAGTTCTGATTAAACTTTTGTAATTAGTTATATAAATTTTCTTATTTTGACATCATAAAACTTTCAAACTTATTGTTAATAATTTTAAATTAAAATAGTCCTTATTTTCATTAAACAACATCCTGAATTTATCTCCGAATCAGCAATTAGAGGTGCTTTTTGAACCCGGTGAAAAAACTGTCGATATTATTTCTGTTT
>DRJC01000150.1 GCA_011052365.1 Ignavibacteria bacterium | reverse complement strand
AGGTCTTTTCGTGCATGCATTTATAACGCTGCCTTTGATATTGCGCATTTTTGGAAAATCTAATCCATGGAAGCATTTTAAAGCAATGACAACACCTCTATTAACGGCGTTTTCGACTTCATCGTCCTCCGCTACTTTACCTTTAACTTTGGAAGCCGTTGAACATGAAGTAGGTGCATCAAATAAGGTAACAAGTTTCGTCCTACCTTTAGGTGCAACCGTAAATATGGATGGTACTGCGTTATATGAGTGTGTTGCTGCTATATTCATTGCACAAGCTTATGGCATTCATTTGGATTTCTTTCAGCAGTTTATAGTAGTTTTTACTGCTCTTTTAGCGTCTATCGGTGCCGCCGGAATTCCAATGGCCGGTTTAGTGATGATAACCGTTATATTATCGGCGGTTGGTTTACCGTTGGAGGGAGTTGGGTTAATATTGGCTGTTGATAGAATTCTTGATATGTGCAGAACTACTGTTAACGTCTGGAGTGATTCGTGTGGTGCGGCAATTATTGCACATACGGAGGGTGAAAAGTTGAACATTTCTATTTAATCAAAATATTGCAGAAGAAAAAAATAAAATCCACTTAAACAACTAATTTTTTGATAATCACCGATTTTCACGGAAAACATCGACACGTCCTCCAGAGGCGGATAAATATAATCAGCTATAAGAAGCTCCTCTAAAGGATATTTTTTTGTTATTCAACCACGGTATTTTTTGCTCTTTGTATTCTTCCATTATTTCTAATAATATAGGAAGTGATCTTTTTTTCTTTAAGTAAACAATTATTTCTTCATCATTAACTGTAATATCGGCAGAATTGAACAATATTTTCTCGAATGTTGATTTGGCAGTATAACCGGTATATCGTTCTGTTTTCATAGCGAAGATTCTGTATAAGTTATGGGTCAGAATAGACATCGTTAAATCGAAATCAACTTTTACAACTATCGATGATGAAACTGAGTTTAGATGGAAAAAACTTATTTGTTCTGATATTACTTTCTCTACGAGCCACCTTTTAGCATATTTATGAACGACTTGTTCTGTTCTAAGGTTAAAGTCATTTAGAATAATTATTGCCGGCTTTATTTTCCCGTTACCTGTTATGTATATCTCTCTTACTTCACCATCGTATCCTTTGAGTTTAGTTTTATGGTCATAAACTTTTAGTGTTCTCTTTTTATTGGCAGAAGAAGGTACTCGTATAGTTTTCCATTGCTTTTTATTAATTTGGTTAATCTGCTCTAAAATCTTTTTCCCTCGCCTTCTAATTGTCAAAAAGCAAATACCTTGTTTGTTGAGCTTATTAAGGTTTTGGTAATTGGTGAACTTGCTGTCAAAAATTAGATATTTTAAGTCGTTTTGATTCTTGGAGTTGGCTTTATAAAAATCTAAAAATTCTATTACCGTATCACTTTCGCTTTCATGTTTAACGTTGGCGTTTCCGTAATCAATAATTCCAGAATCCGGATCATGAGCCAATACAGCGAGCATACTAGATAAAACTTTATTCCTTTTCCCTGACCAATTATTTTCTAAATGACTGCCTTCCCCCCAATAAGGGATGGTAGTAAAATCAAGATTGCAAGTATCTCCCAATAAATTATTACTCTGCCATATTTGGTGTAATTCTTTTAGGAATCTAAAATTTGAATCACTCGTTACCCTATGAGAATATGAAGAAAACCAAGCTGCCTTTGGCAGTACATTAAGCCCGGAAAACATCCCCATACCTTTATCCATACACCATAAGTCATCTTCTGAATACCGGCTAATGCTATTTGCTTTTAATGCGATAAAGGATAATATGGAATTTAATCGACTTAACGATTTTGTTTCCGGATAAGCCGATTTTTCAATTATCTTATCTATTCCTAATTCTTTTATTAAAGGCAAAAAGCAAAGAGTACCGGCTGAACTACTTTTGAACTTTTCTGTTTGATTATATTTACATACGACACTCTTTTCTGCCTTTATAGTAACTCTTTGTAGTTGTTGCTTCACCGGTTTTTTTCTTCTTGGTAATCTGCCGAAACCTTCTGATCGTATGATACGATATATACTTTTTTCACTAATCATAATATCTTTACTATCCAAAATAACTTTAATCTCCTCAACAGAATGATATTGCTTTCTTAGTGCAATTACCATAGAACGTGCATTGTCAATTTCCCGAGTTGGTTTTCTGCCTTTTATAACGGATTTGAAAAATAGGTTTTCTCCCGTGGTGTTCTTTAATTTAGCATTGAATTCACTGACAATTGTAGTGAAGCCTCGATGTTTGTAACCAAACATTTTAGCGACCTCTTTGGCTGATTTTTTTTCGATGTAATAACATCTCAAAGCTTCATATTGCTTTTGATATACCGATTGAGGTTCAAGAAAGAAATTTATTGGTTTCATAATACGTGCCTTTAAGACCGTGATAAAGATATACTAATATAACTAAATACAATCACAAAAGCAAATCAAAACCTCACATCCCTTGTTTTAAGGCAAGTTTAGAGTGTTTTGGAAATACAGCATTATATTTTAATTATTATGAATAATTCCAACCGATGTATATACGTACGTATATAATTAAAAAATAATAGTTATCAAATCGAGTAAACCCATTGTTTACATTAGGAGTGGGGGAAATTCTAAAAAAATCAAACTACGTGTGTAGTAGGACGTGAAAATCGGTGGTCATTGTAAAACAAAATAGTTTCCTTTTAAGGAAATATTTAATATCTTTGTAAAAAAACGATATGATTAAATACGAAGTAAAATTTCTTGATAAACTTGATTATAAATCAAGAGAAAAAATACTTTTTAACATATGGAAGTCAAGAGAAACAAATGATCCAAAGTTATTTAAAAAGTTAACAGAAAATATTTGGGAGTTTAGAACAGTATTTAACAAAAAGCAATTTCGACTTTTTTCATTTTGAGTGAAAAAATCTGGAGAAATGACATTAGTAATTGCAACACACGGAATTATTAAAAAAACACAAAAGACACCGAAGAAAGAAATTGAAAGAGCAGAATTGTTAAAGAAAGAATATTTAGGAAATAATTAATAGGAAAATACAATGACAAATAAAAAGAAAAAAACATATTCACTAGAAGAATTAACGGACAAATATATTGGGGAGAAAGGAAATTCAAAAAGGGAAAAATTTGAATTTGAACTCAAGATGGATATTCTAGGAGATATGATAAAAAAGGCTAGAAAAAAACAACACCTTACACAAGAAGAACTCGCTCAACTTATAGGAGTTCAAAAAGCACAAATATCAAAAATTGAGAATAATACAAAAGATGTAAGATTCTCGACCGTATTGAGAGTATTTGATGCATTAAAAGCAAAAGTTAAAATGACTATTGAGTTCGACAGAAAATCACATTTAGAGATTGCATAGAAAAGTAAATTAGAATGAAAGAATTAAAGAAATAGAAACGCAACTAACAAGCGGCTCAAATCTGACGCCTTTCACGTTTCAGATTTTTAAGGTTTTAAGTTAATGAAAATTTTAGGAAATATATTAAATATTTTTAAGATATCCGGCGCAGTTTAGCCACAACGCCGTTATACCGGAAGAGAAAAACATTACAGATGTATTTTTGTTCTTTGAATTATTGAAGAGAAAGAGAAACTTTCAAAGCTTCATCAACTTTAAGCATTTTAGTTTTGTCAAGTGTACCAAATTTTTTAATTAATCTTTGATCTCTATCAACTGTTCTTATTTGGCCACAGTCAACGTAGCTGTCTTTAGATAATCCACCTTCCCCTTTTTTCAGAAATATCATTATTGGCAGCGGTTTTGTTATTTCTTTTACACTTGAGATTGGAGCTATTATTGTGACTGGGCTGAATTTATTTCCAATATTATTTTGAATTATAACAGCTGGTCTGGCTTTCCCAATTTCTTTCCCGATTTTTGGGTCGAGATTTACAAGATAAATATCTCCACGGAGTAGAGGAAAAATCATTCCGGTTTTATTCTTTATCTGCATATTTCCACTCCT
>DRJC01000149.1 GCA_011052365.1 Ignavibacteria bacterium | reverse complement strand
TGTTCCTTCTAAAAAAAGTTCCAAATTATTATTTACTCTTTTACTTATTTTTATACTTAAATCTATGAATGAATTTATTTCAACTCTATTAGCCAAATCTGCATAAGTTGATGAATTGTATTTAACCGAAGGTTCGATACTTATGTTTTCATTATAATTAAAAAGATACTTAATGTAAATATTGAACAACGGGTTATAAGGTATTGTTTTGCCCAAATCATCTTTAAGACTGTGATATTTAAGTATTGCCGTTAATAGTCCGTAATCCCCTGGATTCAGTAATAATTTAACATAACCCGAATAACTTTTAGCACTTGCAGTTAATAAATCAAATCTACTAGCTAACCGAAGCACAAGTATTTCATAATTTATACCATAATAAGGTTGATTGGGTGAAGAATAATAATTAAAGCCCAAATCCATTTCAAAGAATTTTAAGTATTCATATTTCAAAGAAATGTTAATGGAGTTAGTTTTTTTAAAAAATAAATTTGTAAAAAAACTTGTATCAAAATATTTGTTTTTATCTATTAGCATTCCTTGAGTAATTAAATCTGCTTTAGGAGAATATTCCCCCACCAAGGTAACGCTGCTTCCTAAGCCAATGGAAACACTTGCATAAGGAGCATAATAATTATTTCCCGTAACATGAGAATAAGTAAATCCCAATGAAACTTTAAAATTATCAATAAAATTTAAATTAGCCCTTGGATTTACAAAAAGATAATTAGGCTGCCTTTTAGAATTAGAGTTTAAATTATTAGTTAGAATCTGTTTTTTATAAATGATGTTCGAAGCAACGTCAAATTTAGCCAAGCTGATTTTTGCAAAACCGTTTATACTTAATAAATTTTCTTTAAAGTTTTCATCTTTTAATTGATGAAAATCGTTGGATACTTCAGCATTAAAAACAAAATATTTGCTTAATAAATTTTGAATGGTTAAAGATACTCTGCCTTTGTTTAATGTACGCTTACTAGGATTGGCTGTTGCATAAAATTTATATTTTCTTGTACCATAAGAACCCTTAAAAGAAATTTTTGTCCCGGGAAGAATATCGGAATTATTTTTTACGAAAAAAGTAAGTCCCGCACTTCCGTTTACACTTGTATAATCACTGTTTTTAACATGTGCTCTCATATTAGCACCGTCAATATTAAACTGAAATATCCCATTTGAAAAAGGCTTTGACAAAAACAAACTACCTTGCGGAATGGAATAAATTCCCCCTTTCAAAATAGCACCTCCGTTAAAAACTTCAGCTTTCTTTTTGAAAGTAAAAGGGTTTATAGTTTTACTCTTAATATTTACGACTTTTAGATTTTCAGTTGAATAAACCGGTTGTAAGAAATTCTTGGAAATTATTTCTAAGACAGGTGGAGCTTTCTTATTCACACTTTGCATATTTACAACATTCTTTCCTGTAATCACAAAATCGGGTAGCTCAACATTTTGGTTTTGTTTTTCCTGAGCATACAAGCTTATAAAAAACATAAATGATAGAGAGAATACATATAATTTTCTCATCGTATTCTCCTTAGTTTTTTTCTTGCCTCAATTGCAATTTCCCCTTTGCTGTGCCTATTTAAAACTTCACGATACATTTGCCTTGCTTTCTTTTTATCCTTCATTTTTACAAATGAATCACCCAGTTTCATAAACGATTTTGTTACCCATTCATCATATTTTGGGTAGACGGTATTTACCCTAACAAACGCAGAAATTGCATCTGTTAAATTGTCCTGTTCAAATAAAGTTTCACCAAGATAGTATTGTGCTTTGGCACCGATATCATCAGTAAGTTTTTCCGATAACTCTCTAAAATAATGTTCGGCGTTTTGATATCTCTTTGCAGAAAGGTCTATCAAACCGAGCTCTAATTTTGCTTTTTCGGCAAATATAGTTCCATCATAATAAGTAATTACATCGTTGAAAGCATCGTAAGCTGAACTGACATCACCCGCATTAACAAATGTTGATCCCAGCATAAAAGCTATCTCGGCAGCACGGGATGATTCTCTCAAATTATCTAATGAAGACTTTAAAACAGATACTGCTTCATCAAATCTTTTTAACCTATTGTAGATATTTGATAACTCAATTACTGCTGCGGCTGCAGTTTGACTTTTGGGATATGATTCATAAACTTTAGTAAAATTTTTAACAGCATCGCTATCATTTTTTTGCTGCTCTTCGGATTTCCCTATCCAATAATATGCTTCGGGCACCAAACTGCTTTTGGGAAATTGCTCTGTAAAAGTATTGTATTCTTCCTGAGCCTTCTTATAATCAGCAAGTCCGTAATAGAGTTCGCCAATTTTAAAGCTAAGCTTATCGGTAAAATTAAGTCCGGGATTTTGAATTACAAATTCTTTTATAAATGAAACTGCTTCTTCAGTCTTATTCTGGGCAACATAAGAATATTGTATCCCGTTTACTGCATCAAAAACAGATTGAGAGCGCGGGTAATTGACCAATACTTTTCCGTAACTTGAAATTGCAGATTCATAATCACCTAAATTAAAGTAAGCATCACCAATTGAATAATAAACAATCGGTCCAAGCGATGTAGCAGGATATTTTTTTAGTACAAGTTTATAATCTTTTATAGCTTCTTCATAATTATTTTTCTGAAATGATATCCACCCGATTACATACAGGGATTTATCGGCGTATTTAGATCTAGGAAATCTTCTTTGCAAATCTTTAAATTCTTTTACAGCCTGTTTCGATTTACCTGCTTTGAATAATGCTTGTGAATATTGATAAAGAACATAATCAGCATTTTTTGAACGATTGATTCCCTTCAATAAATTTTTATAAATATTGCTTGAAGATGTAAATTCTTTGTTCCCATAGTAACTATCGGCAAGTCTTAATTTTACTTCTACAATGTTTTTACTTTCCGGATATTTTTTTACATAATCATCAAAATAGTAACTTGCGTTTTCATAATCTTTCAAATTGTAATATGAATATCCTAATCCATACAATGCTAAACTGCTTAATT
>DRJC01000148.1 GCA_011052365.1 Ignavibacteria bacterium | reverse complement strand
TACCACGATGCCCACCAAATTATTCCTATATATGCAAGAAATGAAGCAACCGTTAAAGAAAAAGCTCCGCCCAAAGAAGATATATTCGTAACATCCGGGAAAAAGTCAAAGACAAATTTAGGAAGCTTGCTTTGGAGACCGGCAATTCCCCCGACCTGAGAAGAATTTAAAACAATAACCGCTAAAATAATACTTCCTGTCATTGCAATAAAAAACTGAAATGCATCTGTAACAACAACTCCCCAAAGTCCGGATATTGCGGAATAAATTGCAACGAAAATCATACCGGCGAAAACATAAAACAGAACCTCGCTTTCAGGTATTCCAAACATTCCTGTCAGTATTGCTGCCATAGCTTTATTAACCCAGCCCATTATTATCAGGTTCATAAATAAGCCGAGATACAAAGCACGGAACCCCCTCAAAAATTTTGCAGGTTTACCCGAATATCTAATTTCGGCAAATTCTACCTCGGTCATTATTCCTGCACGTCTCCAAAGCTTAGAAAAAAAGAAAACGGTTAACAGTCCACCGAATGCAAAATTCCACCACAACCAGTTTCCGGCAATACCGTTTTTAGTTACAAGTTCCGTAACCGCAAGTGGTGTATCGGCTGCAAAAGTAGTTGCCACCATTGATAGCCCCGCAAGATACCATGGCAAATTACGACCGGATAGAAAAAATTCGTTAATATTCTTACTGGCTCGTTTGTAATAATAAATAGCAATACCGAATGAAAAGAAAAAATAGGATGCTATTATTATGTAATCTAAAGTCTGCAAATTAAAACCTATAGATTTTATATAACATTATTAGAGAACCAAATAATGCTTCACTTAGAAATATTTATCTTTCTATTGTTTTTTGTTTTTGATTTTCTTCCTGTCCCGGGTGCAAGGGTAATAAATTTATTTTTGCTTTCAGGTTTGAAGGTCGGTTTGTCATGAACTTGAAAATTCCAAGAGTTGTGTCTTAACTGAAGGTTTAAATCATTTATGAAAGTAAGATTGAGTTGTTTCATTCTAAAAAATTTTTGAATGCATATAAAAGAATGGGGGCAATCTAAAAAAAATTTTTGATTAACAAAAATTATCTTTTAAAAAAGTTTTAAATATTTATTTTTTAAGCTGAAAGAGTATAAAAAATTTTCTTAATTATTGATGGATAAAAAAGAAAAGATTGTCATGAGAAAAATTCTGAAAATAAGATTCCCGATATCTTTCTTAAATGAAACAATCAACCTACTTCAATAAGATGATTTTGAAAAGCAAGGAAAACCGTAACTACAGATATCGGGAATCTCAAAGGGTGAATCTCTAAGTGGAGGTGTTACGAAAAACCATAAATATTTTCCCAAAAATTATTGTTGCAATCACACCGATTAATGTATACCAGGTCCATGCAACAAGTTGAGATGATATTACAGCAATCATTGTTAAAATTCCAAGACTGAATCCAAACAAAGCGCTTGGTTGTTTTGCTTTCTTCACAAAAATTCCCAGAAGGAAGGTACCCAAGAGACCGCCATAAGTAAATGATGCAATACTTAAAGCTATTTCTACAACTGCCTTTGATGATTCCATAAAAGAGATGGCAGATATAATTAAAAGCACCGCCCAAACTACCGTGACCAACCTTGAAATTTTAAGTTTTTTTGTCTCACTTATTTCTTTTTTTGTAAACGGAAGGTAAAGGTCTAAGATTGTTGATGAAGAAAGGGAACTCATAGATGCAGCAAGTGTTGACATAGCAGCAGCAAATAACCCGGCTATTATAATACCCGAAACACCGTGAGGAAGAACATTTATAATAAACATCGGAAATATTTCATCCGGTTTTACGTTAAGAGTTCCGTAATAAGTATAGAGCATAACTCCGAGCAATAGGAATACTGCGAATTGAAAAACTATAATTATGCCGCTTCCAATTACCGCTTTCTGTCTGTCTTTTAAATTTCTTGTTGCAAATAACCTTTGTACAATAAACTGATCAGTACCGTGAGAAGCCATTGAAAGAAACATTCCACCCAGGATTCCTCCAAGTAATGTATAAGGCTGACTGAAAAAGTTTTTAAGTCCTCCTCCAAAACCTAAATTTATAACATTTAATTTATTCGCTTTATCCGCAGCTTCAATTACACTTTGAAATCCATTCGGTACAAGATTTAAAATAAATATCCCCGCTAAAATTGCTCCGCCTAAATAGATAAACATCTGAATTACATCAACCCAAATAACACCTTTCAATCCCCCTGTATATGTATAAATTAAAGCAATAACCGCTATAATAATAATAGCTGTGGGATAAGAAATATCAAGCATTAATTTTAAAGGAATGGCTGTTGCAAAAAGTCTTACTCCGTCTGCTGCGGTACGGGTAAATAAAAAGACAACAGAAGCAAAAGATCTTGTTTTATTTCCGAATCTATTCTCTAAATAAGTATAGGCGGTTTGCAGTCCGCCTTTATCATAAGCCGGCAGAAAAACATAAGCTACAACAATCCTGCCCAATAAAAACCCGAAGGCGATTTGCAAAAAATTAAGATTAGTAAGGTATGCAAGTCCGGGAACGGAAATAAAAGTTAAAGTACTTGTCTCTGCAGCAACAATGGAAAAGCAAACAGCCCACCACGGAATTGTTTTGGATCCAGCAAAATAATCATCGGTGGTTTTTTGTTTTCCACCGGAAATAATTCCGAATAAAGCAATGCCTATTAAATAAGCACCTATAATTATATAATCAATTAATTCCAGGGACAAGAAATGCCTTAAGATTTTTTAAGTTCTGCAATTGCTTCTTCAACGCTATTGCAAACTCTTAATACTCTTTCAAGTTGTGTTATTTTTATAAGGGAATAAACCTTTTCCATCGGCGCGGCTAATCTCATTTCTCCGCCCGATGTATTTAGTATTCTATTTGCTACAAGGATAGAGCTTAACCCGGAGCTATCACAAGATTCCACTTGGCTAAGGTCTATAATAAATTTCTTAGCACCTTCTACTTTTAACAGCATTGTAAACTCACCCTTTACAAGCCCGGAAATGTTAGTATCCAAACGATTTTCGTTTAGTTTAAAAATGGTTATATCATCTACTTTTTTTATTTCAAAATTCATTATAAATCCCTAAAACATTTGCAAACAATTTACTAAATATTTATATGCTTCTTCAGGTTCTTTACCTTTGTAAGAAACCTGAAAATTATAAAACTTGTCTGAGCCTTTTTTCTCAAAACCGATTTTTAATTTGGATTTTGCTTGAGAAACTGCATAGCTATAAAATAAATTCTCTTTTCTATTTAAATCTATAACTACATCAAAGTTCCTTTCACTTAATTTACTTATTAATTTTTTTGTGGGCAATTTTATTTTACTGATATCTCTAATTTCATACTCAATTAAATTTGTTCTTAACTTCGGATTAATTAAGCTTACCCTGAAATCTTTTGTCAATATTGTTACATGTTTTGATTCTTTATTTAAATATTCTATTACATAAATTGAGTGATGAAAATCTTCTTCTTCATCAGGCATCATAACTAAAAACGAATATGAGTTTTTTAACAAAGAGGAATATGCTCTTTCATCAAGAGTTTGATTATGAATGCTTTTGTTAACTAAATATTGAGCAATTATCGATTTAAACAAGTCTGTAAAAGCCAATTTTATTCCTCTAAATGTTTTTTAAATTCTTCTTCGGTTAAAACCGGAACCCCCAGGGCATCTGCTTTTTTTAATTTAGAGCCAGGGTTAACACCGCAGAGCAGATAATCTGTTTTTTTGCTTACACTCGATGTTACATTTCCTCCCCTGTTTATTATTTCATCCGCAGCAGCTTCCCTTGAGTAGTCAGATAACGTACCGGTGAGCACAAATGTTTTACCCGTAAAAAATGATGTTTTTGTTTCAACTTTTTCTTCTTTAAAATTTAAACCGTGCTGTTTTAAACTGTTAACAACTTTTAAGTTTGTTTCATTTGAAAAATATTCTTTCATACTTGAACTGATACTCGGTCCTATTTCGGGAATAGATGACACCTCATCTTCTGTGGCATTTAACAAATCATTTATATTTAAAAAATGATCGGCAATTTTTTTTGCAGCCCCGCTTCCAACATATCTTATACCCAAAGCGAACAGAACTTTTGAAAACGGTTTGTTCTTACTTTCTTCAATTGAGTTTAAAAGATTGTCTACACTTTTTTCACCGAGTCTATCGATTTTAACAAGCTCTTCTTTTTTATCTTTTAAAGAATAAATATCATCAAAATTATGAATCAGCTTTTCTTCAACAAATAAATCAATAAGTGCTTCACCCAAGCCTTCAATATCCATTGCCCCGCGGGAAACAAAATGAATTAGTTTTCCTTTTACCTGTGCAGAACATTCGCTGTTAATACAATAAATTGCTACTTCATCTTCGGGTTTATAAACCTTACTCCCGCAAACAGGACATTTATCCGGCGATAAAACTTTCTTTGAATTGTCCGGTCTTTCTTCCATTATAACCGAAACTACTTTTGGTATTACATCCCCGCCTTTTTCCAACACTACTTTGTCGCCTTCTCTAATATCCTTTCTGTTTATTTCGTCAATATTATGAAGTGTTGCCCTGCTTACTGTTGAGCCTGATAGAAATACCGGTTCCATTTCGGCAACCGGTGTAATTGCGCCTGTTCTTCCAACCTGCCAGATAATTTTTTTAATTCTCGTAAATTCCTGCTTAGCTTTAAACTTATAGGCAACCGCCCACTTAGGTGATTTTGCAGTGTTGCCGATTATTTTCTGTTGTTTAATAGAATTAACTTTAATTACGGCTCCGTCAATTTCATAACCTAATGAATCACGCACACTCTCAAATTGATGACAAACATCCAATACTTCATTTATATTTTCACATACTTTATAATTCGGATTTACATTAAAACCCAAATCTTTTAACACCTTTAAATTTTGTTCCTGTGTTTGTAATTCGTACGAACTGTTCAACAACAAAGTATAAATAAAAACATTTAAAGGTCTTCTATCAACAATTTTTGGGTCTTGCATTTTTAATGTACCGGCAGCTGAATTACGCGGATTAGCAAATAACTTTTCCCCGTTTCTTTCCCTTTCTTTATTTAATTTTTTGAAACCCTCAATGTCCATGAATATCTCGCCTCTTACGATAAAATCGTCCAAAGGAAAAGGTACCTTAACATTTGAATTTATTTTTAAAGGAACGGATTTAATTGTTTTAACATTAGGTGTTACATCTTCTCCAACCGTTCCGTCTCCCCTGGTTGCAGCAGAAAATATATACCCGTTTTTATAATTGATGCTTATCGAAGCACCGTCAATTTTCATTTCAACAACATAGCTGACTTTTTCATCTCCTGATAAAGCATCTCTTACTTTTCTGTCAAAGTCCAACAAATCATCTTCGTTATATGTATTTGCCAAACTAAGCATTGGAACAGAATGTTCAACAGGCTTAAATTCTTTGGTGAGATCTTTGCCGACTCTTTGTGTAGGTGAATCCGGTGTTATTAGTTGCGGGTTTTCTTCTTCGTACTTTTCAAGTTCCTTCATCAATACATCATATTCTTGATCGCTAATTGTCGGTTGAGCAAGAACATAATAATTGTACTCGTGCTTTCTAATTATATCGCGAAGTTCTTTAATTCTTT
>DRJC01000147.1 GCA_011052365.1 Ignavibacteria bacterium | reverse complement strand
GTCACATTTATGTGACGGTTTATTCACTTGAAAACATACCTGGGCTTTAGCCCCATTTATGAGTCATCTTTGCCTTAAGTTGACAGCATTGCTTAAAAAGAAAGATAACTTTTGTAAAATCCGAAAGCCAATTCAATTTATGTATACTATTTCTTAACTTTTGAAATCTCGTATACTGTAAATATTTTTGTCCTTTCCAGCCAGTGATTATAGTTAAAATTTTCTACCCATTTTGGCAAATTAGAATACACTTTCTTGAATTTCACCGAACCTGTTTTATATTTATTATCAAGCAAAAATGTGTTTGTCATAAATAATATTTTATCAAATTTATTATTGTTTACAACGTATCGGAGGCTGTCAGGATTTAATACACTCTTCGTTACTAAATTTTTGCTTTTGTAAAAATTAGCCGGTTCGGGTGCTCTTAAATACGGGTCTTCGTTTGAAAAAATTAATTCCGTTTTAACATTATTATAATTTTCGTAGATAAATTGATAAAGAGAAACGTAATAATCTGCCGGACGGAAACATATATTAATCAGATAAATAGAATTGACTATTACAAACAAATACACAAACCATTTAAATTTTTTCCCATATAAATAAAGACCGATCTTTTTGAATTTGTTCTTCTCTAATTCTTGTACGGCTAAAACAGTAAACAAAGGGATTATATTAATAAGCGGAAATAAAAATCTTAATTCCTTATGCCCGATTAAAAAATGAGCCGACAAAAACGGAATGAGAATCCATGTAAAAGAATTTTTAGGTTTATAAATAAACCAGAAAATCGGAAGAACAATTAAAAATATACTGAAGGGAGGAACACCTTTTATGAAAATTTCCGTAATGTAAAAATACCATGGTTGAACCCCGAAAATCGAAGCCTTTCCTTGCAGGATATTGAATTGGAAATAATTCCATGCAGGGAATGTCCATATACCGTAAAACCATTTATCAATTAATACACCGATCAATATCGCTGTTATAATTCCGGTCAATAGAAAAATTATTTTCTTAAATTTCATTCTTTCTATAAATAACAACCATAAGATTAGTCCTAAGATCATTAAACCAACTTGATACCTGAAAATGAAAGCAAACCCGAATATTATACCGATGTTTATTAGATTAAAAGTCGATAGACCTTTGTTCCTAAAATAATAAATCAGTGCAAACCCGATAAAAAAGAAAGATCCCGACCAGCCTTCGGAGGAAAATCTTACTTGAGCATAAACGGCGAACCAAAGGAAAAACGATAAATACAAAAACCATTTTAACAGTGTCTCTGATTTAATTTCTTCTTTGAATGCATACAGAAGCATTAAAACGGAAAGCAGTGACAGCAACGAAGATAAAATTCTTAAAAATATAGCTTGAGTAAACGGATCGGTAACACCGATTGTTTGTGAAAATTTAATGATTGAAAAAGCTATAGCCGGTTGTAAAGCCGGTCTTAATTTTGCCTCAAATTCCCATGGCATTTCACTCGGCAGGTTGTTGCCTAATTTATAATTTGCAAACTCAATTATTTGGTAATGTTCATCAAGGTGATGAAAACCTACACTGTATATTGAAGTGATTAAATGAAGGATTAAAGTTATAAGCAGAAGCCATTTGATATTCTTGAATTCTAATATTTTCATAAAAACTTAGTAGTTATTGTTCTCTTACTTCATTTAGAAGTATGGATGAATGGATGCAAGGTTGTATGTAAATTATTTAACTCTTTTGTGTTTATAAATTATCATTTCATTCATCCATACTCCGCCTAAGGCAGACATGCAATCATACGTCCATCAACAATGGTAGTCTAACATTACTTCATTTTTTCAAAATGCTGATAATCCTTTGACCTTTTCCAATCACCGCCCCAAGTCCATCCCATCTTTTTAAACTCTTTAACAATAAATGAATTTGCTGTAATTGTACCTTCTACTTTTGTATTATATTTAGCTGTAACCGGGTAAACTTTGTCTTTAAAAACTTGGGGATTTAAAAAAGGATTTATGTCAATCGCTCTTCCCGTTGCGTGATTGGAAAGTCTCTTTGTTCCCGCAACAAACCTGTAATTAAATGCGGATGTATTATCGGCAAACATACTTTTTTCATCGGACCAATTATAAAATACAATAGGAATAGCTTTGGCAATCTTGAATCTTTTTTCTTCAATTAACTTGAAAATAGTTTTTACATCTTCGGCTAAATCTTTGTGAATAACAATTTGACCTTGGTGAAGTTTATCATCGAAAGAATAATAGCGCACAGTTATAATAGTTAAATCTTTTTTAATATTGTTCGGGAAGTCTAAATTTGAAACAGCTTCTGTGAAAGAATAACTACAATCAATTATTGCATTATCATCAAGTAAATTTGCACTGTTGGTATTTAATAACATAATCAGTAAAAGGAGGTAAAGCATCAAATTTTGTTTTTAAATTATTAAGTAACACTAATTTATAATATGAAGATACAAATTGGTAATAAAAAATATTGTAATAAAAAATACAAACTTTATTTATGAATTATCACAGTAAATAAATATATTTGAATCTAAAAAAAATTAAAGGAAGAAAAATGAAACTATTTATTGCAATATTTTTATTGCTTTTTACTTTTGCCGGCTGCTCAAAAAAGAACGATGTTGTAAAAAAAGAATCGGGTTTAATGTTTGTTAACGATACCCTTGGTACGGGTGCAGTTGCAAAAAAAGGTGAGTTTATTTCGATTAATTTCAGAGCATGGATAATAAAAGATTCAACGGATTTATTTTCCGATTGGACGAAAGATACATCAAGAGTAAAATCACGCATAGGCGATTCATATAAATTTAACAGACCGATTAAATATATTTTAGGACCAGCAGGCGGGTTTGTTAAAGGATCAACCGAAGGAATTGAAGGAATGAAGGAAGGGGGAACCCGTACAATAATTATCCCTTCAAAACTTGCGTACGGTGAAAAAGGATTTAGAACTATTCCACCTAATTCGAGTATTAAATTGGTCGTCCAGTTATTAGCTGCCCACGAGTTAACAAAGGTAGAACCTTGGAAAGTAGATTCCACAAAATACAAAACTACCAAAAGCG
This sequence comes from Ignavibacteria bacterium, assembly GCA_011052365.1. Lineage (GTDB taxonomy): Bacteria > Bacteroidota > Ignavibacteria > Ignavibacteriales > Ignavibacteriaceae. The sequence goes on along the minus strand of DRJC01000147.1, from coordinate 12,877 downwards.
GTTTGAAATATATAGTAGTTAAAGAGGGGACTGGTGCTGTACCTGATTCCGGAGATATTATTACTTTAAATTATTCCGGATTTTTAACTAACGGTAAAAAGTTTGACAGCTCTGTAGAGAGAGGCGATCCGATTTCCTATCCATTTAAAATTCAACCTATGATTCCAGGATGGCAGGAAGCCACTGCAATGATGAAGAAAGGTGCCAAGTACAGACTTCTTGTTCCTCCAAAATTAGCTTATGGTAAAAGAGCAATCGGCTCAATACCTGCAAACTCTACATTAATGTTTGATGTGGAAATGGTTGATATCAAAAAACCGGAAAAGAAATAAATTTAGTTTATTAGTAATTCTTCCCCCGACAAGTCGGGAGAAGAATTACTGATTTGAAATTCCAAATTATAAGCACCAAATTCTAAAAAAATCTCAAGTAACAAAATCCAATATTTTATAATTCATACAGATAAATCTTTATCTAAAAGTTTTGTCCTTGAGATATCTAAATTCTGTTATTTTATAATTTGTTACTTGGAGTTTATTTAATTGTAGCTTTTTATTAGACTGATCGCTTGTGAGTAATAACCCCTTCCAAATAAATTTAAATGATTAAGTACGTGATATAATTTGTAAATATTTTCCCTATAATTATATCCGTCTTTCAAAGGGTAAGTCTCATTGTAAGAGGCGTAAAAACTTTCACTGAAACCTCCGAATAATTTTGTCATTGCAAGGTCTGCTTCCCTGTGTCCGTAATAAACTGCCGGGTCAATTAAACTTACTTTCCCGTTTTTGTTAACCATATAATTCCCACCCCAGAGGTCGCCGTGCAGAAGGGAAGGAGGTTCTTCACTACCGGATAAAATCTTTTCAATGTTATCTTCCAAAAACAAGATACCCTTTTTAAGCTCATCGGTAGCGTAACCGTTTTTCTCAGCTAATTTAAATTGAAATAAGATTCTTTTATTGAAGTAAAAAGAAGTCCAATTATTTTTTTCTTTTTCACCGGGAATGTTTATTTGTTTTGTCGAACCGATGTAATTATCCTCGTAAAATCCGAATGAGCCGGAAGTGAACTTGTGCAACTCGGCAAAAGATATTCCGAAGTTTTCGAAGAAATCTTTTTCCTTTGTACTTCCTTCGATAAACTCTAACAGAATAAATGAATCTTCAACAGCGATTACTTTGGGAATCTTAATTACTTGCGGCTTTGCAAGTTCTTTTAATCCGTCAGCTTCTTTTCTGAACATATCGGAAGGATGTAAGAAGTTTATTTTTAGGAAAAGATTTCTTTTGTCATCGAGTGTAATTTTATATGCATTACTAATACAACCGCCGGAAACGGAAGATGAAGAAAGGATTTTTGAGCTTGTAATTTGCTCTATTTTATTTGAAATATTTTTATCCATTTTCACTTATTATTTTTTCCAATAAACCTTCGCAGGCATCTTCTAAAATATTAAGTACTTTTTCAAATCCTTCCCTGCCTTCGTAATATGGATCAGGTACTTCATCCGTTTTGTTTGTTCTGCAGAATTCTACCATCTTATAAATTTTATTTTTGTATTTTCCTTCGGTATCCATTGAGGTAATGTCCCGGTAATTTTCATCATCCATCGTAATTATATAATCAAACTCTTCAAAATCTCTGCCGGGGTTAAATTTTCTTGCTATGCTTGTGATTTCGTATCCTCTTAAATTTGCGTGCTGTTTCATTCTCATATCGGCAGGCTCGCCCGTGTGGTAGCCCATTACTCCTGCGGAGTCAACGGATATATCCCATTCAAGTCCACTGTCTATAATCTTTTTGGTCATTATTGCCTCCGCCGCAGGTGACCTGCAGATATTGCCGAGACAAACAAATAATATTTTTGTGCTGTTCATATTTCCAAAGTTAAATTTAGAAATTAAAATTAATTTAGAAGTAAATGTAAATTAAATTGTCATAAAAAAACCCGATTTTTTTTAAGAAATCGGGTTATTAAAATAGTAAGGAATAAAACTTTATTCTTTCCCCATTATCGTTACAACAATTGTTCTTTCTCTTGCCCTGCTTCTGTGTTCATTTAAATAAATACCCTGCCAGGTTCCCAAATTCAATCTTCCGTTTGTAATCGGAATTGTTAATCCGGCTCCGAGTAAAGAAGATTTTATATGCGAAGGCATATCGTCGCTACCTTCCGATGTGTGCATATAATACGGTTCTTCTTCGGGTACGAATTTATTAAAATAGTTTTCCATATCGGTTCTGACGGTGGGGTCAAAATTTTCATTTAAAGTGAGAGATGCCGAAGTATGTTTTATAAAAAAGTGAGCTATCCCTATTTTTATATTTTTAATTTCAGGTAGAAAATTTAAAATCTCACCGGTTACAAGATGGAATCCCCTCGATTTTCTACCGAGAATTATTTCTTTTTGGTACCAGTTCATTTATTCTTTTGAAATGCTTTCAACGTCAATCTTTATTCCTTTAACATAGGAATAAGCAGACGTTCCCAGGCAAACTCCCTTAACCGTAACCATATCCGCTTCTCTTAATTTTTGAGCTTCATACTCATCGGTTTTATTTTTAAAGAAACCGATTATAGGAAGTCCGTCATTGGGTGTGCTAAGTTCTAAAACCTGCCGTGTATTCATCAATTTATACAACGCTTTCACCTCGCCGGTAACTTTAATTTCTTTATTGAGGTATTTATCGTTAGCGTTTTCAATATTGTGTGTAAATTCAAAAGCAAGGTCTTCGGCTGAAATTGACACAACATTATATTTGTCATAAATAAAATATGATGTAGCAACTATTACAACAAAAACTATAAATCTCAGTAGAGGATGTTTCTTTTTCATAAAATCTCCTACTTATTATTGATTAGAATATAAAATTATCCTACGTCGAATTCAATTTTATATTTTTTTTTATTCTACCCAATCGGCAATAAAAATATTTGTATCGCCTCTTTTCTTATTAAACCTGTTGGAAGCAAAAACTATTTTTTTACCGTCCCGTGTGAACATAGGGAAACTGTCAAACCGGTCGAAAAAAGTAATTTGCTCAAGTCCGGTGCCGTCAACGTTAATCATATACAGGTCAAAATTTCTGCCGGTTTTACTATTTAAATTTGAAGCGAATATAACTCTTTTCCCGTCGGGGAAGAAAAAAGGAGCAAAGCTTGCTTTACCGAAATGAGTAACTTGTTTAACGTTTTTACCGTCGGCATCCATAACATAAATTTCTAATGCCGTAGGTTTGACCAACCCTTTTTTAACAAGGTCATCGTAGTCTTTTAACTCTTGTCCGGTTCTTGGTGAACTTGCTCTGAACACAATCTTTTTACCGTCCTGTGAGAAAAAAGGACCTCCGTCATAACCTTTGTGGTAAGTGAGCCTTGTCTGGTTACTTCCGTCCAAATTCATTGTATAAATTTCCGGGTCACCATCCCTTGTTGAAGTGAAAACAATTTTATCGCCCACCGGAGAAACAGTTGCTTCCGCATCATAACCGGGAGTTGTGGTTAATCTTCTTAAATTTGAACCGTCAACATTGGCTTTAAAGATATCGTACGATTTGTAAAGCTTCCAAACATAACCTTGTGAAAGGTCAGGAGACGGGGGACAATTATCATCGGTTAGATGAGTTGAAGAATAAATTATTGTACTGTCACCCGGTAAAAAAAATGAGCATGTTGTTTTTCCTTTACCCGTTGACACAAGTTTTTTATCTGTTCCGTCAATGTTCATTATAAATATCTGGTCACACTTTTTTTTACCTTTAGAAGATTGATAGATTAGTTTCTTTTCATCAAACGAAAAATATGCCTCTGCATTTTCACCGCCGTTAGTTAACATTTTTATATTTTTTAAATGTTTTTCTTTTGGGAAACGATATTTATCTTTTTTGCTTTGTGAGTAGAGAAATGGATTAAAAAATATTTGAATTATAAATATAAGGAGTGCATATTTAGAGAATAATTTCATAAGATACCATATAATATTTTTTTGAATATTAGAATTTTTCACTTTAATCTTATCTATTCTGGTACGTGAACTAAAAAGTATTCTTTAGCCGATTCACCTATTTTTTTTGCCTCTTCAAGAGTCATGTGCATATCGTCCGGTGTATTTTCATGTTCATCATGACCGGCTTCAATAATAGCTAAATCTACATTTTTTGCGGCTTCTTCCAATTCTGTGCAAAAAGCTGTATCACCCCCGTAACATATTTTTATATTATTGTGTTCAAAATTAAATCCAATTGCGGGTACTTGTCCTTTTGTTACACCGTCATTTAAAAATTCTTTGTGTATAACAGGGAACGGAGTGATTACTAAATCTTTGCTGCTCTTAAATTTTTCCGTATCCGGAATTTCATTCAGTATAATTTTATAGGGAAGACTATGTGAGTAAACCTGGTCGAATGCAGAATAAATTGAAATTATTTCCTTGCAGCCTTTTGGAAAATGCAAAGTAAGTGGTGTATCTTTTCTCATTACACGCATATATGTAAGCAAGCTCCATACTCCGCCAACATGATCGTGATGTCCGTGTGAAATAAAAATATCTGAAATGCTTAAAATGTTTTTAGTCCCAATTTCAGAGTTTAAATCTCTTAATATTCCATCTCCAGGGTCAACAATAAAATAATTTTGAGCGGCTTTTATCAGAATGCCGGTTGCAATATTCGGTATAGAACAGAAAACTTTAATTTGAAAATCATCTTTCTGCCAAGATAGAGGGTAAGTATTATCAATCATATATGTTAAATGTGTTTAATTATCTATTTATTATATTTACAGTTTTTAGGGTCTTTGCATCTTGCAAAAACATTGAACGAATGACTTGATGCTACAAAACCAAGTTCGTCACTTATTTGTTCAGGCAGGTTGTTTAATTTAGGATTTACAAACTCAACGATTCTACCACAATCCATACAAATTAAATGATCGTGGGTCTGTTTCTTAAAGTTGCTTTCATATCTTGTTAATTTATCGCCAAAATTTCGTTTGCTTATAAGTTCACATTGTACCAAAAGTTCAAGTGTTTTATAAACAGTAGCTCTTGAAACAGTTGATTTCAAATTTTTCATAACAATATATAAATCATCTGCGCCAAAGTGACCTTCATAATTCAACGCTGCTTCCATCACTTCGAATCGTTCGGGAGTTATCCGGTTTTTGCCGTTTTTTAAAAACTCCGTAAATACCTCTTTGGCTTTATCGTATTTCAATTTCATCTAATTCTAATATCGTAATTATTTAATAGTTAAAATAACTTGGTGATTTTTTAATAGCAAGGAATTATATAATAGATTAACATTAACTCATTCTTAGAATTTTTAAACCGTTAACCGCAATTAAAGATACGGCAACTATTCAATCCAAGCCGAATGAGGTTATTACCGGTTGAATGTTTTTTCCGAAATCAGCGGCGTATGAAGTTATCAATCGTTCGGATTCTTTTTCTTATCTGAAATAATTGTCAAATACATTCTTATATTCTGTAAAAATTTTTTAATTTTGTTTACAATTTTTTTTCAGAGAAAATAGTTTTTGTATCTATTATTTTTATAAATTACTATCTGTTATTTAAGCAGACTTATTTTGCATCTATTATTCTTATTTTTAAAAACAAATGCATTTAGCAAAAGAACAAACCTTAATATTTTCCGAGTTTGATAATATCAGAGATTTAATATTTACACATTCCGATGTTGTAATTTATAAGTATGATCATAATAGAAAAACTTACGATTACATAAGTCCCTCCATTAAAAATTTAACAGGCTATACAAAAGATGAAATTAATGATTTCGGATTTTCAAAGATTGTAAAAAAAGTTGAATGTTCTTATTCGAGGGGTGATAATAAATTAGATATTGCAGAAGATTTTTACGGTAATTATACAATTCAAACTAAAACAGGTGAGCTTAAACTTATTGAGGATCTGTCTTTTCACGATCCGGATGAATTGGGTAATCTTGCAGTAAGTGTAGGCATTTTAAGGGACATAACTCAATTAAATAAGGTATTCAATAATTTAACTTTTGAAAAAAACAATCTAAATTCAATTATTGATTTGGCTGATGTTATTGTTATAGTAATTGATAGAAATGAAACCTTGTCTAAAGTCAACAAAAAAGGTGTTGCTATATCCGGTTACACCGAAGAGGAATTATTGGGTAATGGTTGGTTAAAAACAATCCCTAAAGAATCTCAGCTAAAGTTTAAAACAAAGAAATTACGAAACAGAAAAAACAGAGAAGAAACTCCAATTGAAATGGAATTGCCGCTTGTAACCAAAACAGGTGAAGAGAAAATAATTTCTTGGCACATCTCAGAGTTGACTAATGAAAAAGGCGAATTAGTATTGAGTGTGGGAATAGGAAGGGATGTAACACAAAAAAGGAGAGATGAAAAGGTTCAGCAGATCATTTCTAAAATTTTATTTTATTCAAATGTTGGTGGAAGCTTGGAGGATTTCTTTGATTTTATTAGGAATTCTATAAAAGAGTTTATGCCTGTAGAAAATTTTTATATAGCACTTTATGATAGAGAAAATGATTTAATAACTTTTCCTTACTTTCAAGATGAAGTTGATGAAGAAGCTTTTTCCGTAAAATTTAGGCACGGATTAACCGAATATATAATCAATTCCGGTAAATCGGAGTTGATAGATGAGGAGCGAGACGTACAGCTTGTAAAAGAAGGGAAGGTAGATTTAGTAGGCGCACCTTCTAAAATATGGCTTGGAATACCTTTAATTATAGGCGAGCAAACTATAGGTGCACTTGTAGTTCAAGATTATCACGACAAAAACACTTATGGAATAAGAGAAAAAGAAATATTGGAAGTTATCGGCTATTCAATATCCCGTGCAATTGAGCGTAAGAGACTTGAACAAGAAAGAAAAGAATTGATTGTGAAATTAGAAAATTTAAATTTATCAAAAGATAAATTGTTCTCTCTAATATCCCACGACCTGCGGGCTCCCTTTAATTCTCTTTTAGGTTTTTCTGAAATTCTTACTACTGAATTTGACACACTTACAAAGGAAGAAATAAAAGAATATCAAAATGCTATTTACGAATCATCAAAAAATTTATACAATATGACAACCAATCTTTTGCAGTACTCAAGATTCCAGGTTGGAAGAATTATATACGAACCCGAGATATTGAATCTTTTGGATTTAGTTGAACACAACTTAAATTTATTAAAAGGTAATTATCTTAAAAAACAAATTGATGTAAAAGTAAATATTGATAGAGGCTTATATATTTTTGCTGATGAAGATATGATGAATTCTGTCGTCCAAAATCTTCTTTCAAATTCCATTAAATTCACTTATAGGGGCGGCAGTATTACAATTGATGCATCCAAAAAAATAATTGACGATAAAGAGAAAATCGAATTAATTATTAAAGATACCGGTGTTGGAATGGAACAGGAAAAGATTGAAAAAATATTTTCTGCCGATGTTTTTTCATGCCCGGGTACTGAAAAGGAAATCGGTACAGGTTTAGGGCTACAATTAGTCATTCAATTTATTGAAAAGAATGGTGGAAGTATAAAAATTGAAAGTATAGAAAACGAGGGCACTTCATTTACAATTAATTTGTCTTCAGTAAAACCGGAATAAAAATATTTTAATTTTAATACATTTTTTCTCAAGATATTCTAACCTTACAAAACGAAATTTAATTGTGGTGATAAGAAAAATTATATTATTAGTATTACTGTTTTTATTAGTACAATCCGAATCGTACAGCCAAGTATTCAATTCACCAAGAGACACAATTGTTGTACCCGGTAAAGAATATAAAGCCGGATGGTTTCACAAATTTATTTTTGGCAAACACTGGCGCGATGTATGGACAACCCCTATAAAAGTAAAAATATTAGACCTTAATAATTTTGCCGGAGGTTTAACTCCAACAAGAAAAGGAGGCGGACTGCAAACAAGAACACTTCACCTTTTAGGAAAAGACGGGCTTGATTACAAATTTCGTTCGATAGATAAAGACCCGGCTAGAATGCTTCCGGATGATTTGAAAGAAACATTTGTTGCAAGCGTATTAAAAGATCAAATTAGTTCGGCAAACCCGATGGCACCATTAGTTGTTGCTCCGCTGTTAAAAGCAGTCGGGGTTTTTCAGGCAGTTCCGCAATTAGTTTTTATGCCCGATGATAAAAAATTGGGAAAGTACAGAAAAGAATTCGGCGGAGTTCTCGGAATGATTGAAGTTCATCCCGATGAAGGAAATAATCCGGGTGATATTAGTTTTGAAGGAGCCGATAAAGTAATAGGCACATATAAACTTTTTCACAGGCTGGAAAAAAAGAGAAACGAAAAAGTTGATAATATTGAATTCTTAAAAGCACGTTTAATGGATATGCTTTTAGGTGATTGGGATAGGCATTTCGACCAATGGCGTTGGGCTTTGCTGGATAAAAAGAAAAAAAAATTATGGAAACCGATTCCGAGAGATAGGGATCAGGCATTTGCTAAATATGACGGATTAGCTCCTTCATTAATGGAAGCACTCACTCCGCAGCTTGTAACTTTTGAAGAAGATTATTCAAATATTCAAAGCCTTACCTGGAACGGAAGATTTTTGGATAGACGTTATCTTTCTGAAATTAATAAAGCTACATGGGATTCCGTAACAACTTTCGTTCAGAATACAATAACCGATGATGTGATAAAAGATGCCGTTAAACATCTGCCTCTTGAAGTTTATGCCATCGCGAGTACTGAACTAATTAGAAAGTTAATCTCCCGCAGAGACCATTTAAAAGAAGCATCGAATAAATTTTATGAATTGATAAACGGTTATGTGGATATTTTTGGAAGTAATAAGGCAGATTATCTTCAAATAAAAAGATTAAAAAATAATACTACAGATGTCTCTCTTTTTAAATTAGATAGAAGAACACGTGAGAAAAAAGGGAAGGAGTTTTACCATAAAATATTTGATAATAATTTAGTTGAAGAGATAAGAATTTATCTTTTAAAGGGTGATGATAAAGCTGTGGTTACCGGTGATGTAGATTCAGGAGCTTTGATAAGAATAATCGGTGGACACGGGAAAGATGAATTTATAAACAAATCTAAAGTTCACTCGCACTTTCCAATTATTCCTTTTCCAAGATTAGAAAATGCAACAAGATTTTATGACAGCGGTAAACATTCTAAATTTATTGCAGGGAAAGGTACTATTGTAAATACTGATAAAATTCCTGATCCTAAAAATGATTTTGAAAGATACGAAGATAGGCAATTGGATAGAGGGTATGAATGGTTGGTTGCACCCGTTGAACATATCAATACGGATGACGGTGTAGTTCTTGGTGCAGGCCCAATATTAATAAAATACGGCTTCCGTAAAATCCCTTATGATTATAGAATGTTATTAACCGGCTCTTATGCAACAAAAACAAAAAGCTTTAATATAAATTATGAAGCATTTTTTAATTCTTTATATAGGGGGATATCATTAGGAGTCCAAATAAAAAGCACAGAACTTTCTTTAACAAACTTTTACGGATTTGGAAATGAAACCCCCTACAGCGGATCGTTAGTTTTAAAGAAATTTTATAAAGTCAGGCAAAGAGTTTTTGAATTTAAACCTTCATTAATTTTTAAATTAACAGGTCGGTTTAATTTGTCATTAGGATTTTCATACAGCAGTTATAAAACCAATATTAATAATCCTTCTATTTTAAATTCTTTTACTTATGGTAATTACGGTTTGGGTAGATTCAAATTATGGGGATTGAATTCTTCAATTGATTTTGATAGTCGGGATGTAAAACGAAATCCTTATAAAGGTGATTTAATTAATGTTTCGTTTTCATATTTCCCTGCAGGAAAGGATAACAAATTTAATTTCAGCAAAGCTTCATTTGATGTAAGACACTATTATACTTTCAATAAAATAACGGATATAACTTTAGCTTTTAGAATCAGGGGAGAAAAAATATGGGGAACATTCCCGTTTTTTAAATCGGCATTTTTAGGTGGAAAAGAAAACCTAAGGGGATTCAACCGGGAAAGATTTGCCGGTGATGCATCTATTTCCTCACAATTTGAAGCAAGATTTTATTTAACAAAACTTAATATAATTATTCCGGGTCGCTTTGGGTTAAGCGCATTTACTGAAATCGGCAGAGTATTTCAGAAAAATATTTCTTCAGATAAATGGCATCCAACCTACGGCGGCGGATTTTGGCTGTCATTTCTCAACCGCACTTTTACAACTTCACTTTCAATCGGAAAATCAGCAGAGAGAACTTCATTTTATATAAGAGCAAGAATGGGATTTTAATTATTTAAATTCAATTTCTTTTCTTTAACCGGAATAACAAACAAAATATTTTAATAAAATTTAAAAATGGGACTTCTGAAAAAATAGTATAGATAGAGGTTGGATAGATGTATGAATAATACGCAATCCCATTCAGCCATCCGGCAATTTTTTAAACCGTATTTGCTATTTAAAATCTTTTGTCAGAATATAAACAAATATTTCTAATAAGATACTATTGGTGATTTATCTCACAAATTATTATTCTTAGTTTTGTCATTATAATATTTTAATCTTCACTTGGATAAAATAAAGTTTCTTGCAAAACAGCAGATTGATGAAATTGTAAATCGTCTTGTAAAGGAAGGGTGTTATTTATCGCCGGTTACGGAGAACAATTACAATTTTAGTGTCAGTATTGCATCAGGGAAAAATGAATTAAAATTTTTGGTTTACTTTGGAAAAAAGGGTGTAAAAAAAGTTCTCCAAGGAAATAAGGGAACTGAATTTTATTGTCAAATCAGTGATTTAATTTTCGGTAAAAGTTTATTCGATTTTGGCGGTAAAGAAATTGATGAACCATCCGATTATATTGGAACAGATGAATCAGGCAAAGGCGATTACTTCGGACCGTTAGTTGTTGCAGGTGTTTTAGCTGATAAACAAAGTTTAACGAACCTAAAAAAAATAGGTGTTAAGGACAGCAAAGAGTTAAACGATTCTACAATAAACAAAATTGCAGGAAGTATTAAAAGCTCTGTCAATGGAAAGTTTAATATAATTATGATTACTCCTGAAAAGTATAATGAACTTTATTCTAAAATTGGTAATTTAAACAGGTTACTTGCTTGGGCACACGCTAGAGTTCTTGAAAATATATTAGAGTTACACAAAGCAGGGGAAGCTATAAGTGATAAATTCGGTGATGAAAGTTTGATTATAAATTCACTGCAAAAGAAAGGACAGAAATTAATTCTGCACCAATACACTAAGGCAGAAAGATACACAGCAGTTGCGGCTGCATCAATTTTAGCAAGGGAAAGATTTAATTCCTGGTTTTTACAATCCGAAAAAAAATATGAAATAAAACTTGTTAAAGGTTCATCGGTAAAAGTTGAAACTACAGCAAAGAATTTTATAAAAAAATACGGTAAAGAAGAATTAAACAAAATTGCTAAAATTCATTTTAAGACGACAAAGAAGATCTTGTAAATATTTTTTAATAATTAGAAAGAGAGAATAAAATTAATGGCTCCGAAGAAAGTTAGAAGAATAGGTATTTTAACAGGGGGTGGGGATTGTCCGGGACTTAATGCTGTAATAAGAGGTGTCACTAAGCCGGCTCAAGATTACGGTATGAATGTTCTTGGTATTTTAGATGGATTTGAGGGATTGGTTGAAGGAAGAGCGAAAGAGTTAAAAAACAGCGATGTATCGGGAATATTGGCTCAGGGAGGAACAATTCTCGGTTCTTCAAATAAAGGCGACCCGTTTCATTGGCCTGTTGAAAAAAACGGGAAGATTGAAATTGAAAATAGAGTAGAAGCTGTAAAAAGAAATTACGAAGCTTGGAATTTGGATACCTTAATTGCTATTGGTGGCGACGGTACCATGCACATTTCTAAAGAATTGGGTGAAGAAGGATTGAATGTAATTGGTGTTCCTAAAACTATCGATAATGATTTAAGTGCAACTGACCTAACATTCGGTCACGATTCTGCAGTGTATGTTGTTGCAACTGCATTGGATAGACTTCACACCACGGCTTCTTCACATCACAGAATTATAGTAGTGGAAGTAATGGGAAGATATGCAGGCTGGATTGCTTTGCATGGGGGAATGGCTGGAGGAGCAGATATTATTTTAATTCCTGAAACTCCTTTTTCTTGGGAGAAAATTTACGAGAAAATTCATAAAAGAGAATTGATGGGTAAAAAATTCTCTCTTGTTTGTGTTGCAGAGGGTGCCAAAGCTTTGGGCGAAAATATGGTTCTGAAAGGTAAAGATATAAAAAGGACAGACCCTAGAAGATTGGGCGGAATCGCAGAAGTTGTTGCACGCAACATTGAAGAAAATACAGGAAAAGAAACAAGAGTTACTGTCTTGGGACATTTGCAGAGAGGCGGAAGTCCTACACCTTTTGACAGAATTCTTTCCACAAAATATGGCGCGTATGCAATTGAGCTTGCTTCAAAACGTAAATTTGGAAGAATGGCGGCATTAAAGGGCAGCGAAATAAAACATGTAAGCATAAGTGAAGCAGTTGCAAATTTGAAACTTGTACAAGAAAATACTCAGACAGTAAAAGTTGCAAAATCAGTTGGGATTTCATTCGGAATATAAAGTGTAAAGAATAATTAAACAGTTGATTTTAGAAACTCATAAGTATATATTTGATTCGCTTTTTTGAAAAAATGATACACCAAACGGGGTCGTAGTTCAGTTGGTTAGAACGCCTGCCTGTCACGCAGGAGGTCGCGAGTTCGAGTCTCGTCGGCCCCGCTCAATAAAAAAAGGGAAACCACTTTTGTGATTTCCCTTTTTTTTATTGAGTAACAGGTTAAGAGATTTTGTCTCGCCT
>DRJC01000146.1 GCA_011052365.1 Ignavibacteria bacterium | reverse complement strand
GTGAAACAGTAAAAATTAATATAGATATTGAAAAAAAATGTTGTTTGAAAAATATTGATTTAGATTTTAACCAAGTTTGTTCACTAGTAATTTGTTCCTTTAATTCTAGAACGTTTACTAATTCAGAAAAGTTAAAAATTACGATGGGCATATAACGTTATAAAGGATTCATACCGAATCCGGCGATAGCCGGAGTGAGGTATAATTCTGTGTTTCCCGAAAAGGAATCACTTCGTGAAAATTAAGGTGCAAAGTAAAACGGTTAAAATGAATCTTTTTTTCTGCTGTTAATTCCGGTTGAAATCGTGAGTTAATCAAAATTTGACCTTTTCAGACAGCCTCGACACTCTTTGAGTTTCAATGGATAAATTTATTGATTTTTTGGTTTGTTATATTTTGAATTAGATAAAAAAGAGGAATTCATTAATTATAGAAAAATATAGTAATTATCCATTGAGTACTTTTACCATTTGGTGAAAGTAAAAAAGGGCTAAGGTTCCATTTCTAAGCAGGTCATTTAGGAATAGATAATTTTTGTCCTTAATAAGAAAGGATTTTAATTCCATTCCTTTTTCAAATTTTTCTATCGGTTTAAGATCTTTTGATTTGATTTTAGCTGCACACAAAGCAACTTTTGCAGCAGACTCAATCGCAAGGTCAATATAAAAAGGTCTTTTTATCAAAAATGTTTCCAACCTTTTTATGCCGGTATTAAGTTCTTCATATTTTGTTACTTCATCTGCGGCTAAGTTTTTCCCTCTTTTTGAAAGCAACAATGAAGTGTTTATAATATCATCCAGGATTTCATTATCTCCCCAAATATTATTGAAGTGAAAATCTAATCTTGCTTTTTTAGATACATAAGTTTCAAAAATTTCCTCAAAATTATCTATTTCATCTATTAAGAAACCAAGGTCAAATAATTGTTTAATAATCTGGAGTTCCATTCTTTTGCCGTAAATATATCCACTTGTATTTGGAGCAAATGCTGTAAGTTTATCACCTGTCATATTATTGATGTTGGGAATTATTACTATTGTAGGTTCATTATCAGTTTCCAAGAATGAACTCTTAATCTTAGATTTAACGGTTACAGGGTAGAAGTTTTCATCAAAAAGAATATCAAGCATGATTGATGACTCTTCATTGATGATTTGTGAATCATAGAAAAGTTCGTAATGTGCTTTTGGAATCCCCTCTTCTTTATAACTTCTTCTTTCGTCTAATTCATATCTCTTGAAGTTAAAATTAACTATTATGGAATCCAGAATTTTTTCTATATTATTTTTTTCTTGTTGAGTAAGAATATCAATATCAACTGAAAATCTTTTGGGCTTATCGAATAATAAAGCAAGACAAGTACCACCTTTGAAAATAAAATCAAGTTTTTCCTTCTGTAAAGCTTCTAATAAATAGAAAGCATAAATCATTTTCTCCAGTATTTCCGGATTTATTTTCCTATAACTTTTTTGAGTTTTAACACTTAATATCCATTCTTTGGTAAAAGTACTTTCTAATATCACAAGAGTAGCTCCCTTAATTCTTCGCTTATAAACTTTAATAGAAAATCTTTTATATCTTTTTGCCTTTTTCTTCTTTCTGAATAATTTAGTAGTTTTGAAAAATCTACACTGTACTTCTTGATTGCATTTCTATAAATATTTTCGAGTTCCTTTCCCTGTACAAAATAAAAAAGTTTATTATCACAAAATAAATCCACTAATATTTTTTCAATTCTGGGGATGTTAATTTTATTTATTATTTGGTAGGGTGCTCTTTTAACCATCTTTCTTAATACTATACAATCTTTCCCCTCAAATGCATACCTATCCATTTTCTTGAAATCAGACTCAATATAAACATTCTTAAAACCTTCATCTATTAATTTATAATAATAGCCGGTAAGGGTATCAGCTTCAATTTCAATTATTCTTATTGGAAAAAATATTTGATGGTTAACAAATCTATTTAACCAAACAGTAGTCCAAACACTTAAATAATCTTTCGGGTTAAAATTTTTATCAATAATTGCAAAAGATCTGTTGATAACGTTATTTATCTTTCTAAGTTTTTCATCTATTTGTGGTTTATATTCGGGTTTGTAATTGGTTGTATAAATTCCCCTTCCAACCGATCTAATAATTTTCTTTTTTTTCAATTCAAATACACGCCACCCGAATGTACGATTGTTTAGTTCAGGTTCAAATACTTTGTAAAACTCAAGTAGTTCTTTTCTTCTAAAGTATTCTTGTTCTCTAAAATGTACAACTATATTTTTTTCTATTTCTGCTTTTTTCATTTCCACTACCAAATTCTATCTACAATATACTATTTTACGGCTAATTTTTGAATCAAATTTTAACCATATATAAATAAAATGTGGCTAATTTTTGATCATAAATATATTTATAATTTACTCTGATAAACAGGTTGTGTTGTATAACTGACCTCCGGCAGTATAATGAGCAGAAAAAAATATCGGAACTAAAAAAGAAAAAGTAAAAGAAAGATTTGGGATTAGAAAGTTGTCACATTATCTTGTAAACAATAAGTGAATGATATTTGTTGCAGATTAAGAGAAATCTTGCGAATGTAATTTTATAAACTTATGTTGATTATATAACTGTAAGATATAAAGTTGATATATTAATTATACTTGCAGCTTATTAATGTGTTGTGTACTTAGTAATATATCGGATCAAAGTTTTGGAATATTCTGAAAAACCGGTATTTTGTTTTTAAAACGTAATAACAAATAAATCTATACTCATGCTAAACGCAATTTTGTTAAACGGAACGTTAGCCATAATGCTATACCAAAATAACCTGAAAAAGCTTAATGTTGAATGATGTTATCTGAAATGAAACATAAAAAATCGTGGACGTCGGATCAAAGATTTATGGATGCCGATACAAAAGACTTCAGCTTAATATTTTTTGCTTTTGTAGTTGGAGCAATTGCAGGAGCAATAGGCGCAATTTTCCGACTTACTCTTACCTACATTGATGTTTTCAGGGACAAGTTGTATTCAGGTACAGGCAATTCAGGACTTACCGGTTGGGTATTGCCTCTATTGTTTGGAGTTATCGGAATTAGTATTGCATTATTTTTAGTAAGAAAATTTGCTCCCGAAACTTCGGGGAGCGGAGTTCAGGAAATTGAAGGTGCTTTGGATGAATTAAGACCATTGCGTTGGAAGCGGGTATTGCCTATAAAATTTATTGCTTCATTGTTTTCATTGGGAAGCGGTTTATTATTAGGTCGTGAAGGACCAACCATTCAGATTGGCGCTAACATTGGTAAAATGATTAAGGATATTTTCAAGCATCCTGATAGTAAAACCAATTCTTTGGTTTCAGCGGGAGCAGCCGCCGGACTTGCAAGCGCTTTTAATGCACCACTTTCAGGGGTGATTTTTGTTATTGAAGAAATGCACGGGCATTTCAGATATACTTTTTTTTCCGTGGCGGCGATTATGGTTGCATCGGGTACGGCAGATTATGTGGTGAGAGTTTTAGTCGGGGCAGATCCCGTAATCAAAATGATGATTTTCCCAAGCCCGCCTTTATCAGCAATTTGGTTATTTATAATTCTCGGCTTTTTATTCAGCTTAGTGGGGTATCTATTTAATAAACTATTAATATTATCATTGGATTCCTTCCGTGATTTATCGAAAATTGCCACGGTACTTAGTGTAATTATTGCGGGACTGTTTATAGTAATAATCGGAATATTTTATCCGAAGATGATTGGAGGCGGTTACAACACAATTAGAACAGTGCTTGACCATTCATTTACCTTACAATTTTTAATAATTTTATTTATCGGCAGGTTGCTGCTGACAATCTTCAGCTATAGTACCGGTGTGCCGGGGGGTATTTTTGCACCCTTGCTTGCCCTTGGTATTGTTTTCGGAATGTTGTACGGAAGTGTTATGCAGTACTATTTTCCAGGACTTATTTCACATTCCGGTGTTTTTGCCGTAGCAGGAATGGCGGGCATATTTGCATCAACAGTAAGAGCGCCCCTTACAGGATTGGTACTTGCAGTTGAAATGACATCAAACTTTGAACTAATATTACCTTTGATAATCACCACCGTAACAGCATCGTTGGTTACGGCACAGCTTGGCAACCAACCGATTTATACAACTTTGTTAGAGCGGACTAAAACAAATAAAAAATCTAAATAATGAAATTTATTTGTGTGAGTTTTTTTGGCTGTCACGCTGTGACCCCGATAAAAAACCCGGGACAGGCAGTGACAGCCATAATAACATTACAAACTTGCAGTTAACATAAAGTAAGACCAAAAAGCTACATCATCTCTATTGTTAAATTTAAATTTCATTAAATTCCCCGGTAGAAAAAAACTTCCTCCCCAAGTAAGAGTTGTGCCTTTTATAAATTTATACTTAACTATTAAATCAGCTTCTTGTCCAAAAATATTTTCACTAGTTGGAAATGCAGCTGAACCAACTAAAATATTTGCTGATTTATTTGACATAAAATGATGTAAAACAACTTTAAATAAAAACTTACTATCTCTCGGTGTAAATGTACTTGAAACATAAAAATCATTTAAACCCAAATTATTAGAATTTACCGGAACATTTATAAAATAGTCCATAAATCCATAGAATTTATGATTTGTACCGTATGAAGGACTAAATGTATTTATATTGTTCGTTTTCGAAGGGTTAGTGCCTGAAAGTATATCAACACCAAACCCCAATTTTGTATCTCCTAAATTATATGCTCCTTTTGCGCTAACAAGATATGCTGAAACATCTTTCCCCATATTTGATCCGAACTGAAAACCGCCTTCAACAATTGTAGATATTTTGCCGATTTTTCCCCAGAAAGTTGATCCAACTGTAAATAAACTTAATTTTTTTGTGTCTTTCGCTACTTCAGTCCGGTTAACATCATAATACCCAAATAAATCTAATTTAGCTCCATTTCCAAAAACATTTTTTTGCCAAAACCCATAAATACTATTTGAGGGAGATACTATGTGCGTATTAGGATAAATACTTGGTTTTGCGTTTCCTATATATTTGTTTGATTCTTTAACGGTTAATGCGAATAAATCAAGATTTAGCTTTTTAGGGGCAATATTAAATCTAATTCCATCAAATGAACGACCTACAAAATGCCACCCTACAGCACCAAAAAATCTTTGAGTACCATAAGAGACCTCGAACCTACCAACTTGTAAAGACCACTTCCAATCAAATAGATTATTTAATTTTACATACCCTTGATGAAGATCAATTCTGTTTATACTTTTTAACGAACTCTGTTCTTCACCAAAAATTCTTGAATCTGATATTTGAACAAAAAATGACAGTTTGTCTTCAAAGCTCTTTTTGATACCGAGCCTTGTCCTCATGCTTGAAAATGTGAGTGGGTGTGTATTATTTGAAAAATCTCTGCCGTCAAGTTCGCTGCGTATTTGTATTTGACCGGAAAGTTTCCATCCTTTTCCTAACTTTTGCGTATAAGAATTGATAGAAAAAAACATTATAATTAGAACCATCAGTAAGAATCTTTTCATTTTTAGTACTCCATATTATAGTGGATAAATAATAAAATTTAGGCAATAATTGTACTATTTTAGTCGGAAATAAAAGATTATAAAATATTTTTGAAAAAAAAACTTTTTTACTCTTGTTAAAATATCAAAAAAATTATATCTTAACAAGAGTAAAATATCTGATTATAAACTCAATATGTTTTTTATTTTAAGAGGCTAAATGAAAATGAATTTTTTTACAGGTATCTCTTTTAAAAGATCTTTAACCACAATATTTTTACTCATTCTTCTTTTTACCATACCGTTATCCTCACAAACTATTGGAGAAAAGATATTTTTAACTACTTGCCGCGCCTGTCACACAATCGGACAAGGCAGATTGGTGGGACCTGATTTAGCAAACGTTCACAAAAGACTTCAAGAAGGATGGATAATAAAATTTATTAAATCATCGCAAACAATGGTAAAAAGCGGTGACCCTGATGCAGTTAAGATTTTTAACGAATTTAATAAAATTATTATGCCAGATCAGTCACTAACCGATCCGCAAATAATAAGCGTTATAAATTATATTAAAGAAAAAAGCCCGAAAGAAGCAACAACAAAAGAAGTTAAAGCTCCTAAATTTACATTGAAGAACAGTTTAGGCTTTAATTTAGATGAAGCAGGAAGAGATGAATACAAACTTGGTCAGCAATATTTTACAGGCGAAAAACGTTTTGCAAACGATGGACCTTCCTGTTTATCCTGCCACAATGTAGTTAATGATAATGTGGCTAGCGGCGGTTTGTTAGCTAAAGATTTAACAAACGCATACTCCAGGTTAAACGCTGCCGGTATTGATGCTATAATTTCCAACCCTCCATTCCCGGTTATGAAAACAGCTTTTGATAATAAACAGCTAACCAAAAACGAAAGATATTATTTACTCGCATTTTTAAAACAAGTCGATTACGATTCTATATATCAACATCCCGTTAACTATAGTAAACGATTTATATACAGCGGTATTGTGGGTGTAATTTTACTTTTTGGAGTTTTTGGACTTGTTTGGTTCCGCAGAAAAAAAGGTACTGTAAAAAAAGATATTTTCAAGAGACAGCTAAAATCAAAATAATTATCAATTAAAATATAAGAATATTATTATGAGTTGGATTCAAGATTTAATTTCACCCGAAACCCGTCAATGGGAAGAGTTTTACAGAAACAGATTTCAACACGATAAAATCGTTAGAAGTACCCACGGTGTTAACTGCACGGGCGGATGCTCATGGCAGATACACGTAAAAGACGGTATTGTTGTTTGGGAAACTCAGCAATTAGACTATCCCCTGCTTGAAGACAGTCTTCCCCCTTACGAACCGAGAGGATGCCAGAGAGGAATTTCATTTTCGTGGTATTTGTACAGTCCGCTTCGTATAAAATACCCATTGGTAAGAGGTGCACTTTTAGACTTATACCGTGAAGAAAAAGAAAAAACGGGTGACTCACTACAAGCGTGGGAAAATCTTCAAAACAACAAAGACAAAAGAGCAGAATATCAAAAAGCCAGGGGTAAAGGTGGCTTTAGAAGAACAACCTGGGACGAAGTACTTGAAATAATGGCTGCAGCTAATATTTATACTGCAAAAAAATATGGACCTGACCGCGTAATCGGTTTCTCCCCTATTCCTGCAATGTCTATGCTTAGTTATGCTGCAGGCGGAAGATTTCTTCAACTCTTTGGCGGTGTGAATTTAAGTTTTTATGATTGGTATTGCGATCTGCCGAATGCTTCACCCGAAATTTGGGGCGAACAAACAGACGTTTGTGAAAGCGCAGATTGGTTCAACTCAAAATTTATTGCTGTTATGGGTGCAAATTTAAATATGACCAGAACTCCTGACACACACTTTTTTGCAGAAGCCAGGCACAACGGAACTAAAGCTGTTGTGTTTGCACCTGACTTCAGCCAAGTATCAAAATATGCCGATCAATGGATGCCTTTACACGCCGGAAGTGACGGCGCCTTTTGGATGGCTGTTACTCACGTAATTTTGAAAGAATTTCACCACGAAAAACAAACTCCCTATTTCTTAGAGTATACTAAAAAATATACCGATTCACCATACTTAGTGGAATTAGTAAAAGACGGAGGTAAATACACACCGGGAAAATTACTTCACGCAAATCAAATTGAAAAATATAAAGAAATAGAAAACGGAGATTGGAAATTTTTAAACATTGATGAAGAGTCCGGGGACCTTGTAATACCTAAAGGAAGTGTCGGTCATCGTTGGGATAAAAAAGGTGGAAATTGGAATTTGAAAATGGAAAACGCAGACGGTAATTCTAAATTCAATCCCCTGCTTACTTTAATTGATAATAATGACGAAGTTATTCAAGTAGAGTTTACAGAATTTGGTTTGGATAACAAAAGTCTGAGAGGTGTACCCGTTAAATATATAGAAACAGTTGAAGGCAAAAAAATTCCCGTTGCTACTGTTTATGATATTACTATGGGACAATACGGCGTAGACAGAGGAATTGGTGGTGATTATCCAAAAGATTATACTGATAAAGATGCTTCTTATACCCCTGCTTGGCAGGAAATATTTACGGGAGTTGACAGTAAATCAGTAATACAATTTGCAAGAGAATGGGCAAAAACTGCAGAAGCAACCGAAGGTAAATGTATGATAATTATCGGTGCCGGAATAAATCACTGGTATCATAATAATCTAATTTATCGAGCCGGAATTATGGCTCTTATGCTCACAGGCTGCGTAGGAAAAAACGGCGGCGGACTTAACCATTATGTCGGTCAGGAAAAATTAGCACCGGCAGACTCCTGGGGTGCTATTGCATTTGCTAAAGATTGGGTTAATGCAGTTCGTCTTCAACAAGCACCTATTTGGCACTATATAAATACCTGCCAATATCGACACGACGGTAATTTTTCAAACTATAACAAAGTACCCGATAACAAGTGGACCAGAGGACATCACGCTGATAAAATATTTAAAGCTGTAAGAATGGGCTGGATGCCGTTTTACCCGCAATTCAATGAGAATCCTTTAGAACTTTGCAAAGAAGCAACTAAAAACGGTGCTAAAAACGATGATGAAATAAAACAATATGTATTAGATAAATTAAAATCAAAAGAATTAAAATATTCTATTTCGGATCCCGACGCTGAAGAAAATTTCCCGAGAACCTGGTATATCTGGAGAGGAAATGCAATTTCGGGAAGTATGAAAGGACACGAATATTTGCTAAAGCACTATTTGGGAACACACTCAAATGCGATTGCTAAAGATATAGAAGATGAAAAAACAGAAGAAGTTAAATGGCACGAAGTAGCTCCAAAAGGAAAAATGGATCTGGTTGTTGATCTTAATTTCAGGATGGATTCTTCTGCTCTTTATTCCGATATAGTTTTGCCGGCAGCTTCGTGGTACGAAAAGGCTGATTTGAACAGTACCGATTTGCATTCATTTATTCATCCGTTGTCCGCTGCAATTGCACCTGTTTGGGAATCAAAAACCGATTGGCAGATTTTCAAAGCGATTGCAAAGGCTACAAGCGAACTTGCAAAAAAACATCTTTCGGAACCACAGAAAGATATTGTGGCTGCACCGCTGGGTCACGATTCCGCTGATGAGATTTCCCAAACTACCGTAAAAGATTGGTATGAAGACGAATGCGACGCAATTCCCGGAAAGACAATGCACAAATTAGCAGTAGTTAAAAGAGACTACACCAAACTTTATGATAAATTTATTGCACTTGGAGAAAATGTAAGAAATAACGGATTGGGTGCTCACGGTAATCATTATAATTGTGAGGACGAATATGACAGTATGCTGACCTCACCGGACAACCACGTTGAAAAAATCGGTGACAAAAAATATCCGTCTTTAAAAGAAGATGAATGGGCTGC
>DRJC01000145.1 GCA_011052365.1 Ignavibacteria bacterium | reverse complement strand
GATTACATCTTCCCTAACTCTTGGATTAACTAATAAAGGATTTTCACCGGTAGAGGGAACAAAAATATTTGTTAAGAAAAATATTAATACAATTGCAACAGCTATAACAGACGAAGGTATAAGATAAGACGGCAAAAATAATCTGTCAATAAAACTTAATTTTTTTTCAGATTCATCTTGGTTAATTCTATCAAATAATTTTTGTTCAAAATTGGGTGGTGCCTCAATTTTTTTTAGGTTTTGTAAAACCTTCTTAACTCCATCATAGTTGGAGTCATCATCAAACTTTTTCATTTTATTTTTAATCCTTGTAAATATGTTTTAACAATTTTTGAAGTTGTGATCTCCCTCGGTTTATTCTTGATTTTACCGTACCAACGGTAATGTTCATTATTTCTGCAATCTCCTCGTATGACAATTCCTGAATATCACGAAAAATTACTGCTTGCCTGTATGCAGGAGAAATTTTTAAAATCGCTTTTTGAATTATCTCGTTTATTATTCCTGTATCCGTTTCGCTATCCGGTCTGAAACTTTCATCAGGGATTTCATAATTTTCATCATTATCTTTGCCGTAAGCATTTATTGAAAACATCTTCCGGCGCTTTTGTCTTTGTAATTCAGTCTTTGCCAAATTGCCTGCAATGGTATAAATCCAAGTAGAAAATTTAGCAATCGACTGATACGAATCTTTGTACCTGTAAACTTTAATCATAGTTTCCTGCACAACATCGGTACACGCTTCATAATCACCAAGAAATCTAAAAACATAATTCATCAGAGGGTTTTTATACCTCTTTACAAGAATTTCAAAAGCAGCAATTGTATTGTTGATTTGAAACTCAACAATAAGTTCTTCATCAGTTAAATCGTTAAAATTTTTATCAGTCAATTGTATTTTACTTTTTGTTAATAAAAATGTTTCCTATACAGTACAATAAATTACTTAATTTTTATTAAAATCTGAAAAACATAGATTTTATAGTAATTGTGTAGTAAATAAAAAATAAATTAAATTTAAATACTTCTTAAGATTGAAACATTTCAGCAAAAAGTATTGTGGTTAAAGTTTTTTTATCTGTGTTAGTTGTTTTTATTGCAATGTCTGTTTTTAACAGTGCTCTTGAAACATTTAACAAATCTTTATCTGTATAAGATCTTCTCAGTTCCCTGCATTTTGTATAATAAAATGGATGAATCCCTAAAATCTTTGCACCTTCACCCTGAGGTATTTTATCCCTGTCCAACTCAAAAACCCTGGAAACGGTTAAAAAATACCTTGTAAAATAATTTAAAATTTCCGTTAATTCTTTGCCGTTGTCCAACATATTAAATGCAATTTTAAGTGTTTTGGAACTGTCCTTTTTTGCGATTGCATCTTGAAGATCAAATATTGAAAATTCTTTCAAAGATATGGCAAGTTTTTTAATATCTTCAAATGTTATTTCCGTTCTCTCACCGAGATAAGTAAATATTTTTTCGAGTTGTGCCTCGAGCATTTCACGGTTTTCACCGACGAGATCAACAAGAAGTTGTGCGCTTGCATTGCTTAATATTTTATTTTTAGAGGCTGCAAATGAAGACAACCATGATAAAAGATATTTTCCTTTTAATACTTTCGCTTCGTAAAGATAATTTAGTTTGTCTAATGTCTTAAAAGGTTCCGTTAATTTTTTCGGCAGTTTACCATTATGTATTATTATTAGAACAGTAAATTCAGAAGGCGAAGCGGCATAATTTTTCAGTTCCTTTTTATCTTTTATCTCTTCAAATTCTTTTAAAATAATTAATTTTTTTTGTGACCCGAAAGGAAATGTTGAAGCGTTGGAAAGTATGTTTTGCAATCTTACTTCTTTACCGTGAAAAATTTCTTTATCAAATTCGGATGTAATCTGTTTATCAACACTTTCTGTAATAATATTTAATGTCGAATGAATGCTGTAACCGTCTTCGCCGCATAAAAAATATATCGGTTTAATTTCTCCTTTTTTAATTTCATCTTTTATGGATAATATAGATAGCGACATATTAATTTAATTTTTATTCTTATTTTTATTTTTTAACTTTTCAAAACTCATGGCTTTAAATAAAAAGAAAGTAAATCCTCCCCAAACAACACCCAAAATCAAAACCATTGTTATAATGGAAATTAAACTCATTTTATTCTTCCTTCCGTAGTTTTGCAATCATTGTTTTATTTAATAAAATAAAAACACTTAACACAATAGCCCACTGAATTACTGCTGTTCCCAAGTTAGCCGTGTGAAAGGGGTTCCACCATTCCGGGTCCCACGACAAAGAAGATACCAACCACCAGGAAATTAAAATTACAACCTGCACGGGTATAAGAACACCGATAACAAAATTATACCATTTTCCGATTTTAATATCACTTCCGTAACCGTTAATTATTTCCGTTCTAAATTTATCCACGCCGTATCTTATAATTGAAAATGAAATAAATGCACCGCTTAATATAAGACCAACTCCCCAAACCCAATCTTGATTTGTAAAGAAATCCAAACTGAGCGCAGAGGGAATACCAAAAACAAATCCCAAAACGGTAACACCGATTATTGCAGACTTCCTTTTAAATCCGAAATCCATAAATGTTCTTGTAGCAAGTTCCACCATCGACATAAGAGATGTTACGGCAGCAAAAAACAATGCAAGAAAAAAGATGGAAGCAAAGAAAATATTCACTAAATAGCTTGAAGATATATTCGCAAAAAG